>JAFGVO010000009.1 GCA_016937935.1 Deltaproteobacteria bacterium
AATTTCAAATTTGTTATTTGTGTCACCAGTTTGTAACAAAATGGTCAAGGGAATGTCATAAAACTTCTATAGCCATACTCAATGTTCTTATTCATAAAATCGATCATACGAATTATATCATCGTTAAAATAAGATTAGAAGAATTGTAAATGACAAAACTTGATTTCATATTTCTTGGCCTTCGCATGTGGGTAACTGGCATGGTTAGAAAAGTGAGTCCACAGCAGTATAGTGGCAGTGCTGCCGAAATATGCGAGCAGATAGTAGATGATTGTTTTGATAAAAAAAGGGGTTATTTTTCCACAAGCATAACCACCTATAAAGAGATGTGGTCAAGGGATTTTGGACGTTGTGCTCCAGCACTTGTACAGACAGGATTTGGAGACAGAGTTGAGCAGACATATGAATTTGCCCTTCGTGCCTATGAGCGGGAGGGAGGATTTGCTTTGACAGTTCTGCCTAACGGCAATCTTTATAATTTTCCATTCAGGACTTATAGCCCCGACGGCTTTGCCTTTTTTGTTTACGGAATGTGCTCTATTGATGGATCACCTCTAATAAAAAAATATCGGCCCTTTATTGAAAAGGAGGCAAAGAGATTTGCAGAAACTGTTATTAATCGAGAGACAGGACTTGTAAAAGAACATCGTCATTTTTCTGAAGCCCGGGATTATGTTAAACGAAACAGTTCAACTTATTCTAACAGTATCAGTTATCTTTTACAGCAGTCACTCAATAAACTTGATATTTCTAATCCACTCGAAAAATATGATTATCCTAATCTGCTTGCGGATAATTTTTATAACCCGAATACTAAAGTTTTTTTTGATGATATTAATAAGCAGCCATATATAAGCGGGGATGCAAATATTCTTCCTTTCTGGACAGGGGCAATGTCGCAATTAGGGCAAAACGGATACGCCAGATACGGTGATATTAGTTTTGAAAACAGTGTAAATATTCTGGATATTGAGGGCTTGAATACCCCTTATCCAACATTGTACGGAAGGGGCAAATCAGGACCTCCGTCCATAAGACTTGACTGGATCAATCCCTGGCAGCACAACACGGTATGGACCTGTCTTGGAATCCATCTTCTTGAAACAATGTCATTATATATGCCCAAAAGAGTTGATGATGAACTTCTCAAATATAAAAATATGATTGAAAATCTAAAAGCCTTTCCCGAAGTATTAAATGTAGGTACCGGTGATTATTATTCTAATTTTTTTTATAAATCTGAAACAGGAATGCTGTGGGCTTCAAATATTCTGGCGCTTTTAAAAAATCCAACGGGATTCAGGCATACTCATCGTTCATAAATAATTGCAGAATTTTCAAAACGGTAACCTGATAGTCACCAGTTTGTGACCTGCTGTCTATAAAATTTTATTGCAGGAGGTAATCTATGGATAAAAATAGATTTAGTGAAGAGTTAAAAAATGAGTTTGACAGTTTTATAAAAGAACAGGGAGCTCGTTTTGCAAAAGAAAACAGTTTGAGAATTGACTTGCACTGCCACGATTTAAACAGTGACGTGCCTGATGAGGTTATCGGAAGAATTTTAAGAACAAGAGAGACCTGGCTCATGAGTGAGCTTTTACTTCAGCGTCTGGCTACAAGTGGACAGGATGTCTTTACAATTACAAATCATAATAATGCGAGGTCCTGCTGGGATTTAATTGACAGGGGATATGATATTATCCCGGGTGCTGAATTTACCTGTTATGTACCTCTGTTCAATATTTCAATTCATGTTCTGGCATACGGTTTTACTCCCTCACAGGAAACCCGTCTAAATGAGCTTCGCGGTGATATCATAAATTTTATTTCTTATACCGTTTCTAAAAATATTCCCACGGTTCTTGCACATCCTCTTTTTTTTCACGATCCTGATAATCTTGGTACTGTTGATGCTATTGAATATCTTAGTCTACTGTTTGATAACTTTGAGGTTTTGAACGGTCAGCGTGACCCATGGCAGGCTATTTTAATGAAATCATTTGTTGAGAGTCTTACTGAGGAAAAAATTGATTCCTTAAGCAGAAAATTTAATATTAATCCTTACCATTTTTCAACACGTCCTTTTAAAAAATCCATAACCGGCGGTTCAGACTGTCATATGGGGATGTTTGCCGGTGGCACAGGAACAATAATAAATATTGATAATCTGGAAACCCGCCTTGAATCTGAAAAGGCAAGTGATCTGGCCCTTGAAGGGTTGAGAAAGGGAAATCTTGCACCTTATGGAACATTTTCAGGTCCGGAAAAACTTTTTGCGGCACTCCTCAGTTTCTTTGCCCAGATGACCATTAATATGGATGATCCCGGTTTGATAAGAATGCTTCTTCACAAAGGGAGCAGCTCAGAAAAACTAATTGCTTTTATTATTGCAAATGCCGTTATGGAATTAAGAAGGCACGGATATACAAGCAGGTTTCTTAAAACTTTTCAAGATGCGTTTATGGGAAAGAAACCCGGTTTTATTATCAGACACAGTACCAGCAAGGTTTACAGACCTCTTATTGATGAACTGGATAAAATTGCGGTTTCAAGACAGATGGGTGCTTTTGATCTTCAGCAACAGCTCGCTAAAAGTCTGCCTTCAATGTTTACAATTTTAACCGGCATTCTCTCTTCAAGGGTAGAAAAAAAATTACTCACAAGCAGTAGTGGAAAAGATGAAATAAAGACCGATTTTGACATTACACATTTTGAAATTCCAATGCACATAAGAGGGTGGTTTGGTGAGGCTGCACAGGGTAACAATATTTCATATGTTGATGTGGCAGATTGGACAGACGGTCTTCCTTTTCCGGCTCTTGCAGCGGCATTTTTATTGGGAGCAAATTTTGCCGGAACGCGGGTTCAGCATGCAAACCGAACTTTTTTATCTGAATTTGCAAAATATATAAATGAGAAACCTCATCCGGAAGGTGTGTTATGGTTTTCAGATACTTATAATGATAAAAATGGTGTGGCAACCTCACTGCAGCTTATGCATGATGCATTTATTGAATATGATCTGCCTATCTCTTTTGCAATTGGTGAAAAAGATGGAACTGATAAAGATCGTCTCAAAGTATTTGAACCCGTTCTCACACTTGAATTGCCTTTTTATAAAGAACAGCCAATGAGATTTGTAAATATCATTGAGCTGGATGAGTATTTCAGAAATGGGGATTTTGACAGGATAATAGCTTCAACAGAAGGTCCCATGGGGTTTTGTGCATTATATTTAAAATATGCATATTCTGTTCCTGCGTATTTTTATCTTCATACTGACTGGCTTGAGTATGCAAAGAGAAGTCTTGGTTTTAAAGGACGTAGCAGAGATCACCTACTAAGAATGCTTAGACGATTTTATAATGCCTTTGATGGAATATTTGTTTTAAATTCTGATCAGGCAAAATGGCTTTCAGGGAACGAAATGAATATTGCCCCTGAGAAGATTCACCTTACATCACATTGGGCTGATACACGATTTTATCCAAGGCCTGTCGAAAAGTCTTCTGTACATCCTAAATTAAAAAATGTGGGGCATGTTCTTCTTTATGTTGGAAGGTTGAGTGATGAAAAAGGTGTGATGGAACTTCCGGAAATTTTAAAAGGTGTTCTTCAAAAATGTCCTGATTCTCAAATGGTTATTGCGGGTACAGGGCCATCAGAAAAAAAATTAAAAGAGGAAATGCCAAATGCAGTATTTACAGGATGGGTAGAAACGGAGCGTCTTGCCCAGTTGTATTCTGTAGCTGATATGCTTGTTTTTCCCTCTCGATTTGATACTTTTGGAAACAGTGTTTTAGAAGCATTAAGCAGTGGTGTTCCCGCTGTTGCATATAATACCAAAGGTCCAAAAGATATAATCGAACATAATAAAAGCGGATTTTTGGTTGAAAATATCGAAGAGTTAATTTTGAATATTGCAGAGACGTTTAATAATGATGTTGCTTTAAATAAGATGCGTCTTCATGCAATTAACCGTTCAAAGAAATTCAGTAAAAAAAATATTTTGACTAAAATGGCAGAAGATCTGAATCTCAATATTAAAGTTGAAGATACCCAAAAGAGTGAATCATATTATAGTGAAAATGAATCACGCCTGGATAATTTTAAAAAAACAAAACAAGCTGTCTGACGCAAATATTTGAATAGATTGTTTTCGATAAATTAAAGATGTTTTTGTTTTGAATTCATAATATTATGAATCTTGTTGATTGTACTCTCATTTTGTTTTATTAAGGGCGGGTCGATTATTGTACTGATATTTAATTGAAAATTAAGGAGATATAAAATGAAATTTGATGTGGTTGTGATTGGCGGATCTGCAGCGGGTATAATTGCTGCAAAAAATGCAAAGCTTTCCTATCCTGATAAAAGCGTGCTTATTATTCGTAAAGAGGAAATTTCTCTTGTTCCCTGCGGAATACCCTACATTTTTTCAAGACTCAATTCTATAGATGAAAATATTATGGGCATAGATCCCATAAAGAAAATCGGGGTGGAGTTTCTTATAGAAGAGGTTACAAAAATTGATCCTGAAAAACATGAGGTTGTTACGGCAAATAATACTGTTTCATATTCTAAACTTGTTATCGCTACAGGGTCAACTCCGGTGGTGCCAGGTATTAGAGGTGTAGATAGCAAAGGAATATTTGTAATACCGAAAGATTATAATTATCTTGCCAATGTTCTCTCTTATATAAAAGATTCAAAAAATATTGTTGTAGTTGGCGCAGGGTTTATAGGTGTTGAGATTAGTGATGAATTTAAAGATGCCGGAAAAAATGTAACTCTTATTGAATCTCAAGACAGGGTGCTTCCGTTAGCATTTGATGAAGATATTTCAAAAGTTGTTGAAGATAAACTCATAAGCAATGGTGTAAATATTAAAGTATCTTCAAAAGTTGAGGAGTTCATTAATGAAAATGGAAAGGTTACTGGAGTTAAACTTAATGACGGATCTGTAATTAAAGCTGATGCTGTTATTCTCTCTGTTGGTTATCGTCCCAATACGGAACTGGCAAAAAGTGCCGGTCTTATGATTGGAATAAATGACAGCATCTGGGCCGATGAATATCTTAGAACCTCAGTAAAAGATATTTTTGCTGCAGGTGACTGCGTGGAGCATAAAGATTTCTTTACAAGAAAATCAACTAAACTTATGCTCGCTTCAACCGCTACATTTGACGCTAGAATTGCCGGTTGTAACCTTTTTGGTTTAAAAGTTATTAGAGAGAATAAAGGTAATATTTCAATCTTTTCATCTGCAATCAACGGACTTGCTTTTGGGGCTGCGGGTATTACTGCAACAACGGCAAAAGAGGGCGATTTTGAAATTGAAATTGGTAAATTCAGTGCAATAGATCGTCATCCCGGAACTCTAAAAGATAAATCAGAGCAGACAGTTAAGCTGGTCTTTTCTAAAAACAACGGCATTCTTTTAGGTGCTCAGGTTATTACAGGAAATTCCGCAGGAGAGTTGATAAATATTTTGGGACTTGCTATTCAGCAGAATATGACTGCGCTTGATCTCGCCACTCTTCAGGTTGGAACTCACCCCCTTTTAACTGCCGCCCCAACAA
>JAFGVO010000010.1 GCA_016937935.1 Deltaproteobacteria bacterium
CGGTGGGGGTGGCGTTAACAAAAAAAGTTACAAGAATCCCTCCAATATGTTCTTCTATGGTTGGGTTTGGAAGTTTAGCAATTTTACATTCATTTATCATCAACTTAATGCCTCTTCCCCAGGCTTCTATCTGCCCAGTTCTAAAAAAAGCATTTGCAACAAGAGAATTTCTCCGCTTTGAAGGATGAGTCTCCATTAGTTTTTCAATATTTAACGGAGCTATAAGAGTCCCTGAGTTCCAAATTACTATTCTGTTATTAAAAACTTTTATTGTAATGTCCGATTGATCTCCATAATCGCGATGAACAATAGCATTTAAAATTGCCTCTCTCAATGCATCTTCAGGATATTCAAGAGTTTCTTTGCGATAGAGTCCTTCATATGAAATAATCGAATGCAAATATTTAATCCTCAATATGTCCATGATATTATCTACTTGTTCAAACAGATTACCCTCAATTACATCATGACTTATTAAGTCGGCATCAGACTCACCAAATCGTCCAATTTTTACAATTGCTGTTCTTATATATTGACCGGAACGTTTTCTAAAAAGCAACACAGCAGCTCTTGTCAGTTCATCTTTTTCATTTATCAAATCAAGATTACGCAAAATAACTTCTGCCTTATCACTTGCAACTTCATAAGGCAGACGATTTGCATTAGCAGCTTTTGCTGCAAATTTAATAATAGCTTCTTTGTCAAGATCATCCAAAGTTGCACCTGGTACAATAATTTCATCCCACGTAATATTATCTTTTCGTAAAATAAAATCTCGAAGTTCGTGCCCTTTAAGCTCCTGCACAGTGCTACCACTGCGAACATAAAACTTTCCATACAAAGATATAGGGACAGAACTAGCAGGCACCGAAATCTCAATTGTCTCATAATAATCTTTTGTTTTCACCTGTGCACTAACAGTAACCCCTAGCACCTGCACAACCTTATTAGGAATATCCTCCAGTAATTTTTTGACTTTTTTAACCCTGACAACTTCACCGTTATCTTTTATCCCAATAAATAAAGTTCCACCCTCAGTATTTGAAAAAGCACAAATATGCTTCAAATACTCATCCCGCCACGACTCTTTAAATTCTACGATCTGACTTTCTGTCATAATAATTAACCCTAAGCAATTTTCATATTTTATATCATCCTTTAAAAAACATAATACCAGCCTGTATAACAAAATAACTGATTATACTCGATTTCTGATGATCCGATCACCGTTTTACCAGCAAAACTTATATTACTCAACTGTCTGTATTTAAAATTGATTTGATAGATTCAACTGTCTATTCTTCTAATAATAGCTGTTCAATATGTCTCCATGACACAACATTAACTTCTCCCCTTTTTTGCAGATCAGTTCCCCCGTACAGTAACTGAAGGGTTCCACTTTGGTCTGATGCCAGCTTTTTCCATTTTAACAAGCCGGTAAACCAATCCTTTGCAATCGTAACACCTGATTTTATCTCTACAGGAAAAAGTTTTCCTGCTTTATCTATTATAACATCCACTTCGTGACCGCTGCTGCTTCGCCAAAAATAGATATTATCATCAAGCCCCTGGTTAAAACGTTGTTTCAATAAGTCCGAGATAACCATATTTTCAAAAAGATGCCCGCGCATCAAATTAGTGGAAAGCTGAACAGAACTCTCAATTCCAAGTAATCTGCATGCAAGGCCGGTATCATAAAAATATAATTTGGGAGTTTTTATTAAACGTTTTCTAAAATTATTATGGTGAGGCATCAATCTATATACAATAAATGAGGTTTCAAGAATTCCAATCCAGGCACGAGCAGTCTTTTGATCAATACCGCAATCGGCACCAAGCCTTGAGAGATTTAGTAAACTCCCCACATTACCTGCGCACAATTTAACAAATTTAAAAAAATTGCCAGTATCATGAACATTAAGAAGCTGCCTGACATCACGCTCAATATATGTATTTATGTATGATCCAAGCCAGTGCAATGGAGAAACCCCGTTTACACATATTTCCGGATATCCCCCCTGGATCATGGCATCATCGGGAGTCCGGGAAACATGTTCAGTCTGTTCGGCCTCTTTAATAGACATTGGCAGCAGTTTTATCAACCCTATGCGACCGGCAAGAGTCTGTGCAAGGTGTTCCATCATCAAAAAATGTGTAGAACCAGACAATATAAACAATCCCCGCTCTGCTTTTTCATCCAGAATCTGCTGCAGATATGAAAATAATACCGGAACCTTCTGAACCTCGTCCAATATTGCACCATCGGGATATCCGTTTAAAAACCGACGAGGATCTGTTGCAGCAAATTCGCGGGTATCAGGATTTTCTAAATTAACGTAAGGCTTAAGAGGAAAAACATGTCTTATCAAAGTAGTTTTCCCCGATTGTCTTGGGCCAATAACAGCAACACTCTTAAATGAAGTGGCATATTCCTTAAGAATCTTCTCTGCTGTTCTTGAAATATACATTCACCCCTCCAAATTGAACAAATACGGAATCATTTTCCGGATCTGCATATATTGTATCGAAACATCAAACTCTGTCAAAACAATAGTAAAAATAATTTAAAAAATACTGGTTTTCACTATAATTTTTTTCTTAAATATCTTCTCTCGGTTTTAAACTCATTATTACTATAAAACTTTAATCCCGCGTCATTCATCTCGGACACAAAAAGATCTATAGAAGTCAACCCGGATTTACGAGCCCTCTCTTCAACGACTAAAAGCAATCCTTTACCTACCCCCTGATTTCTGAACTTGTCATCAACAGCCAAAAAATTTACATGCATCCGACTCTCCCCAAAAAAGATATGCTCATACGCCCAGACAACACCAATAAGCTCATCGTCATCGATACATCCAATAACCAATGCAGTTCCGTTACTGATATATTTCTCCAGCAATTCAATTCGCTCAGAACCAATTAAAACCGCCTCTTTCCGATCCATTGTAAAATTAGATAAAAATGTATCAATAAACAGACTCAAAATTTTCTTTCTGTACATAGTATAATCAGAAAGGTTCAACTCTTCATAAATCAAATCAGCCACCTTGCTCAACCGTCTGTTTTTAAAATTGATTTGACAGATTCAACAACCCGATGGAGCTGTTCAACAGTCAGGGATGAGCCGCTTGGAAGGCATAAACCGTCTTTAAATAAATATTCTGAAACCCTGCCCCCGACAGAGAGACAATCTTTAAAAACAGGCTGCATGTGCATCGGTTTCCACACAGGACGGGCTTCAATATTATCTTTTTCAAGCTGAAGCCTCAAATCTTCTCTATTAACCCCAAGCTTTGCTTCGTCAACAATAATGCATGTGAGCCACCTGTTGCTAAAACTCCAGTCAGGCTCGGGCATAAAACGAATACCTTCAAAAACACCCAGATGTTTTTGATAAAAATCAAAATTACCGCGCCGAGCAGCAACACGCTCATCAATAACCTTAAGCTGACCGCGCCCGATACCTGCAACAACATTTGACATTCTGTAATTATATCCAACCTTGCTGTGCTGATAATGAGGAGCAGGATCCCTTGCCTGAGTAGCCAGATTAAGAGCCGCGGCAGCCTGGTTTGAATCCGGCGTTAAAAGCATCCCTCCACCGCTTGAAGTTATAATTTTATTTCCATTAAACGACAGCACAGCAAATTCACCAAACGTACCGGCAGCCCTACCCTTGTACTTTGCACCTAAAGCCTCGGCAGAATCTTCAATAACCGGAACATCATATTTTTTACACGCCTCAATAATTGGATCGTAATCAGCACACTGACCATACAGATCAACAACAATAACAGCCTTTGGAAGCCTGTTTTTTTTATGAGCACTTTCAAGAGCCTCAGCAAGCAGCAGAGGGTCCATATTCCACGAGGCCAAATCAGAATCTATAAAAACAGGATTAGCCCCAACATATTTAATAGCATTGGCACTTGCGGCAAAAGTTAAACCAGAGCAAAAAACATCATCCCCATAACCTACACCCAGCAAAATAAGTGATAAATGAATAGCAGCAGTACCACTACAAAGAGCAACCCCATTTTTTGCCCCCGTATAACGACACATCTCATTTTCAAAAGCAGTTACATTAGGACCAAGAGGCGCAACCCAGTTAGAGTCAAAAGCCTCCTTGACAAACCCCATCTCAAACCCGCTCATATGAGGAGGCGAAAGCCAAATTTTATCTTTCATTTTTTTTATCCTTATCCAAAACTTCCCAATACCCTCCGCGATTGGCCCCTACTCTACGAATTAACCCGTTATCTTTTAGTTTTCTCAACTGCCACTCTACACCTCCCACGGAAAGCCCTACTTGTTCTGCTAGTTTAACTTGATTAATGTTGGGATTTTCCCTTAAAATTCTAAGGAGTTTCTCCTTAGTTTTCTCCTTAGTTTTCTCCTTAGTTTCATCTTGGAATACCGGCTCAACTGCGAAGAAGATCATGCGGGTGAAATTTGCCATAAAAACAAAGCTCTCTTTTGAGTATGCTTCTAAAATTCTAGGGACACCAGATCCTAACGATTCAACCATCTCCAAATCTTTATAAATCCGCATAATCTCTTTATTTCGAGGAATAGACACACCTTCAAAAAATTCTATTTCATCCATCCCTTCGGGCAACCCTCCGGCGGATGTAATCTCTAAACGGTCAGAAAAAATTTCAAATTTAGGCGGAATTTCTTTGGAATAGTCGTTATGCACAATTGCATTAACAACAGCTTCTCGCAAAGCAACAGCATCCCACAACCTGGATTCAAGTCGTTCTTTTGATGTAATTTTAGCAGCTGTTCTGTTTTCCAGCTCTAATTTATCCAATACCGCTTTAGTAGCTTTAACAAGAGAACAATAACCGTACTCATTATTTTCTATGAGATCAACACGATCTTTTCCAGCATATTTTGCCAGTTTAATAGAGTTACCGTTTTCGTCAGCCATCAGATAGGCAACATAATTAAATTTACCTTCAGGGGTTAACAACTCTAAATTAGAAGCAAATTTACT
Organism: Deltaproteobacteria bacterium; assembly: GCA_016937935.1. Lineage (GTDB taxonomy): Bacteria > Myxococcota_A > Polyangia > JAAYKL01 > JAAYKL01 > JAFGVO01. Next base: position 5,006 of record JAFGVO010000010.1, read on the forward strand.
ATTAAGCAAAAAACCTTTTGCCTCATAATATATTTTTAACTGTTCAAAAGTGAGATCTTGGCGACCTGGTGTCATTTTACTCAAAGAATTTCGAGTTCGTTTTGCAAACAAATCTTCGATCATTCTAACAGGCATAGGCTCGCTGGATGAACCAATTCTTATATAACACCCTTTCTCAGACATACCTTTTTTCTTAAGATAGTACGGCTTCTCAGAACCGCTTGCGACTATAATTCTTATAATATCAAAACCATCGTTCTTTTCGACAATCACATCAAACAACCCCATACAGGAGGGCTGAATGTTATGTTTTAAACGATCTTTTATTTTTAACTGTTCCTTATCAACATCATCAAGTCCACAAACCTTACCATCTTTATCTACACCAATTAAAATTACCCCCCCTTCCCTATAATTCAAAAAAGCAATAACTTCTTTTTCCAAATCATCAGTAACCTGCTGTTTATATTCTCTACGATTAGTTTCACTCATAATATCTTCTTAAAAACTGTCAAATTGAAATAAAAAAGCCTCCTTGACAAACCCCATCTCAAACCCGCCCATATGCGACGGCGAAAGCCAAATTTTATCTTTCATTTTTTTTATCCATTACCCTTGCTGGAACACCAACAACAACAGTATCAGACTTCACATTTTTGGTCACAACAGCACCTGAACCAACAGTGGAAAAATCACCGATGTTTAAATACTGTAAAACAGTTGCGCCAGTGCCTATAAGAACACCTTTTCCTACGTTAACACCACCTGACATTTTAACAGTAGGATTTAAAAGTGTACCTTTACCAATTACTGTCTCGTGTCCAATGGTGCAATTTAAATTAATAAAAGAAAAAGGCTGAAGCTTAATATTCACTGTCAGAATATTTCCAGCAGTAACAATTGTTCCATATTTAAAAGAACAGCTTGTTGAATCATGCAATACAGACGGGTCTATTAAAACAGGAAATACATTTTCTGAAAATTGTTTTTCAAGACGACCAGCTATCTCAACACGGGCTTTAGGCGATCCGACAGCTAAAACAATAAATACATCCTTCTGTTTAAAAAGCCACTCTTCATCACCAAGCAACTCTTCATCATATTGCCCTCTTATACCGGTAGTATTGACAAACCCGTCAACAACCCATTGTTCACCAGTTAAAGTTTTGTTAATACGTTCAACCAGCCATTTAACCTCTCTACCAAGACCTCCGGCACCATAAATTACAAGTCTCTTGTTCTTCACAATATCATTTACTCTCTGTTCCCATGAACTCAGACATAGTAGCTTCCCCGTCATGACTTATCCCGTCACGCTGAAGCACTTTTAAAACTGTTTTAACAATAATTTTCATATCAAGAAGTAACGACTGATTATCAACATACCACACATCATATTTAAACTTTTCTTCCCAAGAAAGAGCATTGCGCCCATTAACCTGAGCCCAACCTGTAATACCAGGTTTAACATCATGCCTGCGCGATTGCTCTTTTGTATATCTGTCAAGATACTGCATAAGCAAAGGCCTGGGACCAACAAGACTCATCTCACCCTTTAAAACATTTATCAGCGTAGGTAGTTCATCAATGCTTGCAGCCCTTAAAAATTTACCAACCTTTGTAATTCGCATTGCATCATTACTAACATCATCAGATCCTTTTTCTGATACCTTCATAGTGCGAAACTTTAAAAGCTCAAAAGGCCTGCCATTAAGCCCCGGCCTTTTCTGTCTAAAAAAAACAGGGCTTCCCATAGATTTATAAATAGCAGCTGCTGCCAAAGCCATAATCGGCCCAGTAACAGCAAAACACGCAACTGATGCACTTAAATCAACAAGTCTTTTTATATTTTTTTCAAAATCAATATTTGAATCAACACTTTGACTTACGGCAAACTGATTAAATAGTTTTTCAAACTTTGAAGCACCAACTGCAATGGATAAGTTTTTTTGATAAAAACTCAGACCACTTTTACCCATTTTTTTCAATTCAGCCTGGGTCATTGATTCAAGTTTTAAAGCACCTTGTGCTATAGATTCCGGATTCATCGGTTCACAGACGATTCCTGTTTTTGCCTGAATAATAAGATCGGCAGCATCACCTTTTAAACCTGCAAGTATTGGTTTTCCGGATAGTAGACTGGACTGAATTTTAGATGGAATTGTAATTTCAAACAGAGGATCATCTGTCAAATGGACTAACAGGGCATCAGACTCTGATAATATACCGTTTATCTCTGTTACTGGGAGACGATCTAAAAATGTAACGTTTGTTAAATTATTTTTTTGGGCATAGTCAATGAGATTATCTTTTTCGAGTCCTCCACCAACAAATACAAAATTGATTTTATTATCTTTATTAAGCAGTAATTTAGCTGCATCTAAAACTGCTGTAAGCCCTTGAGCTTTTCCCATGTTACCGGCAAAAACAATATTAAACTTATCTTTAGGTAACAGTTTTTTCTTTTTATTTAATGCAGCAGATTCACCAATTTGATCTTCATATGTCCAGTTGTAAATAACATCAATATTATCTTTGGGAACGCCTCGTTCAATAAGCAATTTTTTAAACCCTGGTGAAAGCACGACAACTTTATCTACACTTTTATAAAGTGCATTACAAAATTTTCCCAAGACATCAAGAACACTTTTATTGTTTATCATTCCTGTGGCAGCAATAGTATCTGGCCACATATCCTGAATGTCGTAAACGACAGGAGCATTAAATATCTTTTTTAAAATCAGTGCAGGAATACCAACTGTTGCCGGCGGATGATAAGCGTAAATAACATCTGGTTTTTCAAGTTTAATACTTCCTAAAAATGAAGCAGATAAAGAAAAACTAAAATAATTAAAAACCCTGTTAACGGCAGAATTATCATGGCTTGGAAACAGGGGAACACGGTGAACTTTTATCTCATCAATAATTTCAAGCTGATACGGTTTAATCGTATAGCCTTCATAAACTTTTCCACCAGGATAATTGGGAAAACCAGTAAGAACCTCAACTTTATGACCTCTTTTTTGTAACTCTTTTGCAAATTGAAGTCCTTTAAAAGTTGGCTCAGGATCAAACCACTGGGTCAGTAAAAGTATTTTCAAAGCTATACCTGTTTTCCCCAGATGTTTTTATTTATTATGCTTACATAACTCTGAATAATTTTTACTACTTTTATGCTTACGTTAGTATCTTTATATCCATCGGCCAATATCATGGGCTCTCTGTTTTCAACCATCTGCCTTGACATATTTACTGACTGAATTATCTCTTTTTCAGTTATACCGCCAATTATCACAGTCCCTTTATCGAGAACTTCAGGGCGCTCTGTACTTGTCCTTAAGAGCACTCCTGGAAAATTTAACATGGCAGACTCTTCTGACAATGTTCCACTGTCAGACAAAACACAAAACGCATTTTTTTGGAGTTTATTGTAATCAAAAAAACCAAAGGGTTTTAACTGCCTGACATTTTTATGAAATTTAAATCCGCGCTCTTCAATTCTTTTCCAGCTTCTTGGATGAGTTGAATAGATAACAGGCATATCATAGGTTTCTGCAACATAGTTTATTGCGTTCATTAAAGATGTAAAAGCTTCCTCTTTATCAATGTTTTCTTCTCTATGGGCAGAGACAAGCACATATTTTTCTTTTGTAAGTTCAAGCTGATTTAAAACATCACTTTTATCAATGCTCTCTTTATGAACTTTTAAAACCTCTGATATTGGAGAACCGGTTACAAACAGATGTTCTTTGCGCACACCTTCGCTTAAAAGATAACGCCTTGAATGTTCTGTATAGGGCAGATTTATATCAGAAATATGATCTACAATTTTTCTATTTATCTCTTCAGGAACATTCTGATCAAAACAGCGGTTCCCCGCCTCCATATGAAAAATAGGAATTTTCAGGCGTTTTGCACTGTATGCAGCCATAGCACTGTTTGTATCACCAAGAATCAATAGTGCATCCGGCTTTTCTCTGTCCATAATGTCGTATGACTTAGCAATTATATTACCAACAGTCTCACCAAGATTTTTACCTACTGCATCAAGGTAAAAATCGGGATCTTTTAAACCAAGCTCATCAAAAAAAACCTGATTTAGATTGTGATCCCAGTTTTGTCCCGTGTGTACAAGAATATGATCAAAATATTTATCACACGCTTTTATAACCTCGCTTAACCGTATAATTTCCGGGCGGGTACCCACAACAGTCATTACTTTTAATCTATTAATATCATTCATCAGAATCCACCTTTAAAAAAAATGTATCGGGATTTTCAGGATCATATATTTCATTTACCCACATAACAGTAACCATGTCAGTTTTGCCTGTATTGGTTATGTTGTGGGTGTATCCTGGAGGAATATCTACAACTTTAAGCTCTTCACCCTTTACGGTGTAAATAATTATCCTGTTGCTGTCTATACTTCTAAGTCTTATTTCACCCTGACCACTGACCACCATAAATTTCTCATTTTTTGTATGATGATAGTGCTCCCCTTTTGTTATCCCCGGTTTGGACACATTTATTGATACCTGTCCTGAAGAACTGCTTTTAATAAATTCGGTAAAAGAGCCTCTGTTATCCACATTCATCTTTAATGGGTATGTAAAAAGCTGAGGAGGAAGATAACTTAAAAATGTGGCGTGAAGTTTTTTAGTAAATTCATCTGCCAAATCAGGAGTTACTAAACTCTCTCTGCTCTCAACAAACTGTTCAAGCAACTCAACTATTTTACCTAGTTTAACAGTATATGATTTTTCAACTTTACAGAATTTACCATCCCGTAAAGAATTACCCTTAAATGCATTTATAAACTCTTTTGCCACGTCATCAATATAAGCAAGAGTGATCTCGATTTCAGGATCATTAACTGTTATATCTTCCCCATGGGTCATATTGTGGCAAAATGTTGCAATAACTGAATTATAATTGGGCCTTGACCACTTTCCAAACAGATTTGTAAGTCTGTAAACGTATACTTCAGCTCCTGATTTTGAAGAATAATCAAAAACCACCTGCTCAGCCTCAAGCTTGCTTCTACCATATGGATTATCCTGCAAAGCCTGAATAGACGAACTTAAAAGCAGTGGAGTTTTGAGATTATTTTTTATAAGAATATCTGTAATCTGCCCTGTCAAATTTACATTGCCTGTTACAAAATCTTCAACATTTTCAGGTCTGTTTACCCCTGCCAGATGAAATATAAAATCAGCATCTTTGCAATAATTTTCAAGCTTTTTATCAAGACTCTTTTTTTGAGCTTCAAAGTCAATGGCGCCTAATTCTTCATCATAAAATTCATGAAACTCATCTTCAAGATACTTATCATCAGGATTATCAAATTTATTTACATCAAATTCAAAAATCTCAACATCATCACCAATAATATTGTTTAAAAAAAACAGAAGATTTTTACCAACAAAACCACAAGAACCAGTTACTAAAACTTTTTTCATACTAAACACC
>JAFGVO010000065.1 GCA_016937935.1 Deltaproteobacteria bacterium
TAATCCTTGGTTGTTGCGTTCACAACAGAATAAACAGTTAATCTTTAATTGTATTCCAAAGTTTTTAACAGTATTGATTTGAAAACAAAATTTTTATTAAAATTTATTACAAAGATAGTTGCATATAAAGCCAAAAGATTTAAATATAATCAGCTAATTTACAGATAATTAAACCATTTAATGGTTTATAAAAATTATTAAAGATTTTAGAGTAGAAAAATATAATAAAAATTGGAGTTAACAGTGACTGATAACAGTAATAGCAAGAATAATTCAGAAGAATTAATTGATGACAATAACATTGAGACTGCTCAAAATGAGAGTGAAGATGTTATAATCGACGACAATTCAGAACCGTCTGATGAACTCGAAGTTAAGGATCCTGAAGATATTATTGAGGATTTGAATAATCAGCTAAAAGAGGAAAAAGAAAAATATTTACGCTCGCTTGCTGATATGGATAATCTTCGAAAAAGATGCAGGCGGGATATGGAAGATGCGAGATTGAATGGCAGAATATCTGTTCTTTCTGAGATGCTTCCAGCACTTGACAGTATTGATATGGCACTGAAATCAATTGAGCCGACTGAAGCAACTCAGGCTGTTTATGACGGGCTGGTAATGGTTAAAAAGCAGTTTCTGACACCTATGGAAAGATTTGAACTTAAAGTAGTTGAAGCAAAAGGGGCAATTTTTGATCCATCAGTTCATGAAGCTGTCTCTTATATTCCGTCAATGGAGGTTGATGCCAATTTAATTATAGATGAAATGAGAACCGGATACACATTGGGTGAGAGGCTTCTGCGTCCGTCAATGGTTGTTGTTTCTTCCGGAAAGCCTCCTGAAGCTGCAAAGATTGAAGACGAGGATGAAGATCCTGATGAAAACCCTGATAACGGGTCAGAAGATTTAGAAGCAAATTCTTCTGAAGATACAGATACAATGGAAGGTACATCTGATGGCCAATGATAAAATTATCGGGATTGACCTTGGAACAACCAACTCGTGTGTTGCAGTTGTTGAGGGTCATGAAGCAATTGTAATTCCAAATGCTGAAGGCAGCAGAACAACCCCGTCAATTATCGGATTTGCTCCGAGCGGTGAAAGACTTGTGGGCCATGTTGCCAAAAGGCAGGGGATAACAAATTCAAAAAATACCGTAAATGCTGTTAAACGGCTGATGGGGCGAACATATGACTCCCCTGAAGCAGACAGACAGAGGGCCATGTGTCCATACAATATTATTAAACATACTAATGGTGATGCCTGGGTGGATGCAGGAGGAAAGACAATGAGTCCTCCAGAGCTCTCTTCGATGATTTTATCAGAAATGAGAGCTGTTGCTGAATCATATCTGGGCCAGAGTGTGAGCAGAGCAGTTGTGACTGTTCCTGCTCACTTTAACGATGCTCAGAGGCAGGCCACTAAAGATGCCGGAACTATTGCAGGGCTCAATATTGAAAGAATTATAAACGAGCCCACTGCCGCGGCACTTGCCTATGGCGTTGATCTGGAAGAGGGCACATCAAGAAAACTTGCGGTTTATGATCTTGGCGGCGGAACATTTGATATCTCGATTATGGAGATGAATGACGGGGTTTTTGCTGTTAAAGCTACAAGCGGTGATACCTTTTTGGGTGGTGAAGATTTTGATCAGGTTATTATCGAATTTTTGGCTAATAAATTTAAAGAAGACAATAATATAGACCTGATGAAGGATTCAATGGCTTTGCAGCGTCTTAAAGAGGCTTCAGAGAGAGCCAAACACGAACTTTCATCATCTCTTGAGACTGAGATAAATCTTCCGTTTATTGCTGCAGATGCCACAGGCCCAAAGCACCTTGTTTACACAATGGAGCGAAGGGAACTTGAAGATCTTGTAGAGCATCTGGTTGAAAAAACATTTGGACCCTGCGAGCAGGCTTTAAAAGATTCAGGTATTACCAAAGAACAGCTTGATGATATTCTGCTGGTTGGCGGTATGACAAGAATGCTTCTGGTTCAGCAGAAAGTTGAAGAATTTTTTGGAAAACCCCCTTTGAGAGGTGTTAATCCTGATGAGGTTGTTGCTGTAGGAGCAGCTATTCAGGGTGCTGTGTTAAGCGGTGATGTGGATGAAGTACTGCTTCTTGACGTTACCCCATTAAGCCTTGGTGTTGAGACCGGAGGCGGTGTTTTTACCAAACTTATAGAGCGCAATACTACTGTTCCAACTCAGAGAAGACAGGTTTTTACTACAAGTGTTGATAATCAGAATTTTGTTCCCATTCATGTTTTACAGGGTGAGAGGCAGATGGCTGTTGATAATACAACCCTTTCCAGATTTGAACTTGCGGGAATTCCCCCTGCTCCAAGAGGTGTTCCCCAGGTGCAGGTGACATTTGATATTGATTCTAATGGTATTGTTTCTGTTAGTGCAAAAGATCTTGGAACCGGAAAAGAACAGAGTGTTCGTGTTACAGCGGCAGGTGGTTTGAAAGATGAAGATATCAGCCGCATTGTTGAGGATGCTGAACGCCAGCGCATGGAAGATTCACTTCGTAAAGAACTTGCGGAGATAAGAGTTCAGGCGGAATCAATTATTTATACATCTCAAAAAGCCGTAGAAGAGTATGGTTCTGCAGTTGGTCATGAAGATCTGGATATTATCAAAGCTGATATTGAAGATCTTAAAGAGATTATTAAAAGTACAGATGTTGAGCAGATTACAGATGCAAAAAAACGTCTGGAAGAGTCAGCATACCGTATTGCAGAGGCAATGTATGCAGGTGTATCTACTACCGGCGGAAATAATATTGTCTCTGATACAGCACATGATAGAGATTCTTTTGAAGATGAAAGTTAAGCAGGCCCTCCATATATGAATTCAAGAAGAGATTATTACGAGATTCTCGAAGTAGAGAGAAATGTTTCGTCCCGTGATTTGAAAAAAGCATATAGACGACTGGCAATGAAATTTCATCCGGATCAGAATCCTGATGATGAAACTGCTGCAGATAAATTTAAAGAGCTTACAGAGGCTTATAAAATACTTTCAGATGAGAGAACAAGAGCCCGCTATGATCAGTATGGTCACAGTGGTGTTTCCGGTAGAGGCGGCGGTGGTTTTGGTGTGGATATGGATATGGGATCCATGACTGATTTTTTCGAGTCAATATTCGGGTCAATGTTCAATCAGCAAGGTACAGGAAGAAGAAGAGGGGGCCGGGCCGGGCGTTCACTTCAGTATGATGTGGCAATCTCACTTGAGCAGGCTGTTTCTGGTACAGAGCTTAAAATTACAATTCCAAGACCGGTGAGATGTTCAGAATGTGATGGAACAGGAGCCAAAAAAGGGACATCTCCAAGTGTATGCAGCCGCTGCAGCGGACAGGGTCAGATACTTCTCCAGCAGGGTATTTTTGCCATGCGATCAACCTGTCCCACATGCAATGGGAAAGGTCGTGTAATTGATAATCCCTGTGTGGAGTGTCATGACGGACTGGTTGAAAAAGAGGAGGAGTTTGAGGTATCAATTCCTCCCGGAGTTTCAAGTGGTGCGGTTAAAGTTATTCAGGGGGCGGGTGAACAGGGAAGAGAAAGTGCACCGGACGGAGATCTTCATGTAAGAATCAATGTTGAGAAACATGAATTGTTTGAACGTGATGGAGATGATCTTCACTGTGTGCAGGTGATTAGCTGGCCACAGGCTGTTTTAGGTGCCGAGATAGATGTAAAAACAATTAATGGTACAGTAAAAATGAAAATTAAAAAAGGGACAAGCCCCGGGCAGGTATATGTTTTAAGGGGCAAAGGTGTTCCCCATCTAAGAGGTGCCGGAAACGGAAATCAGCTTGTGAGAATAGATATTGATGTTCCTCAAAATCCCGATGCTGAGACTGTTGCACTTATTAAAACCCTCGGAGAAAAACTTGGTACCGATGTAGAGCTTAAACACCCCTCTTTTTTAGATCGTCTGAAAAGCTTGTTTGATTAGTTTGAGAGTTTTATATTTCTCGACATGTGATCTCATAGATGGTAAATCTGATTACATGAATACAGTAATAAAAATTAAATTAATTACCATTTTTGCAATGATTTTTCTTTTTTCTGCGGGAGTATCAGCAAACACTCCAACAGGAAATGAAGTCTTTGGAATTGGTGTCCAACTGGGTGATCCAACTGCAATAACTGCCAAACTTCTCCCTTCTGAATATTTTGGTTTTCAGGCATATGTGGGCGGAGGAGCCTGGCATAATGATTATTATCATGCGATGTTTATGACCGGCCTTGATGTTATCTTTCATCCTTTCACTTTTCATGAATGGAAGACATGTGCACTTAACCTTACACTTGGTGCGGGTGCAGCGCTTGGTCTATTCAGAGGGTGGTACCATGATAACTGGACTGGTAATTATTACTATGACCAATATTATTATGACGGCCAGATGTATGGCACAATGTTTATAAGATTTGTGACAGGTGCGAGTCTCTGGTTTAAAAAATTTCCATTGGAAACATTTGCGGAAATTACCCCGGCAATACAGTTATTCAGGCCCTACCCCATTGATTTTCATATGTTCTGGACAGTTGGGGCCAGATGGTGGTTCTAAAAAATATTTACGGGAAAGATTTCTGTCCATTATGAGTCCGGAAAAACTTAAAAGTCTTCTTTTTAAATTTAAGAATAATGAGTTATCTGAAGATGAAATTATTGAACATCTTGCAAAACTTCCTTTTGCAGATTTGGGACATTCAACAATTGATCATCATCGAAATATAAGAACAGGATTTCCTGAGGTAGTTTACGGTGAGGGAAAAAGTGCTAAACAGATTTCTCAGATTGTAAAAGAACTATCCACTCAAAATGAGCATATTCTTGTTACAAGGGTTGATTTTGAAAAGGCTGCCGAGGTGGTTAAACTTGTTCCATCAATAGAGTTTCATATTGATTCGGGATGTTTAACATTAAGTCATGGGGAAATAATTAAAAGAGGTGTCGGCCCAATTGCTGTTGTAACTGCGGGAACATCAGATTTAAAAGTTGCACGGGAGGCTGCTCTTACCGCCAGAATTTCAGGCAATGAGGTTATTGAGATAAATGATGTTGGGGTTGCAGGTGTTCATAGACTTTTTCATAGACTTGATGATTTGCGCAGAGCAACAGTTCTTATAGTTGTTGCGGGTATGGAAGGGGCACTTCCCTCTGTTATTGGGGGACTTGTATCCGCTCCGGTAATAGCAGTTCCAACTTCTGTGGGATACGGAGTTAATTTTGGCGGGGTTGCTGCACTTTTAGGAATGCTCACAAGTTGTTCATCAGGTATCACCGTTGTAAATATTGATAACGGATTTGGTGCCGGTTATGCGGCGGCTCAAATGAATCGAATAGGTGAAACTGCGCATGCTGTTAAAAGATAAAAATATATCAGAAAAAAAAGTTTTGTATTTTGACTGTTATTCGGGAATTTCGGGAGATATGATTATTGCTGCACTCCTTGATCTAGGGGTTCCCTTTAAAATTGTTGAGGATGGGGTAAAGTCGGTTCTGCCTTCCGGAGTTGTTTTAAGACACGAACACGAAATGAGAAACAGTATTAAAGTAAGCCGTTTTTTTGTTGATATTGATATGGAAGACCAGCCACATAGACACTTTTCAGATATTAGAACAATGATTGAAGATTCCAGTTTAAAGCAAAGTGTAAAAGATTTGTCAGTTAAAATATTTTTAACAATTGCAAAGGCTGAGGCAGCTGTTCACGGTGTCTCCATAGATGAAGTTCATTTTCATGAGGTTGGAGCTGCTGACTCAATAGCAGATATTATCGGCGCAGCTGTTGCGATTGACTATCTGGATGCGGAAATTGTAAGCTCGCCGATTCCTTTCGGGTGTGGTCAGGTTTTGACACAACATGGACTTTTACCACTTCCGGCCCCTGCAACTGTTGAAATTTTAAAGGATATACCTGTTTACGGAACAAAAATTGAGTCCGAGTTAACAACTCCTACCGGGGCAGCTGTTATTAAAACAACTGCAGTAAAATTTTCTTCCATGCCTTCCATGATACCTGTTGGAACCGGAACTGGAGCAGGAAGCAGAAAATTAAAAGATCGGCCTGGAATATTACGTGTAACACTAGGAACTTTACATCCTGTTGATACATTGAAATCTCTAAAAATAATTGAAACTAATATTGATGATATGACAGGAGAAATGGCGGGTCATGCCTTAACTGAACTTATAAATGAAGGTGCTCTTGATGCGTGGATTGAGAGTATCATTATGAAAAAGGGACGGCCTGGATTAAAAATTTCTGTCTTGAGCAAAGAGGATGATTATCAACGACTTGTTAAAATATTATTGCTCAATACAACAACTTTGGGTGTTCGAATCTATGATGTAAATAGAATCGAGATGGAACGGCTATTTGAGCAGGTAGATACAAAATGGGGAAGTGTGAGAGTTAAAATAGGAAAATTGGGAAAAGATATCAATAATATTGCAGTAGAGTTTGATGATTGTTCACGACTCGCAAAAGAAAATAAGGTATCAATAAAAGAGATTATTGATGAGGCTAAATCAGCTGCGCTTAAATTTGTTTAAAGGTGTTTTAATATGTCTGATAATTTTGAAAAAGATATAAATGATCGTCCTATTGGAGTTTTCGACTCTGGACTAGGAGGTCTCACCGTAGTAGCTGAACTGATGAAACGTTTTCCTTCTGAAAAAATTGTCTACCTTGGGGATAATGCCAGAGTTCCCTATGGAACCAGATCTCCTGAAACTGTTAGAAAATACGCATGGAATTGTTCAAATTTTCTGGTTAAAAAAGGGCTGAAGCTTCTGGTGGTTGCCTGTAATACTGCATCAGCCATGGCAATAGATTCCCTTGAAGAGGGATTGGATATACCTGTTTTAGGGGTAATAAAAGCAGGTGCAAGATCTGCAGTAAATATGTCGAGAAATGGTAAAATTGGTGTTCTTGCAACAGGAGGAACAGTAAATTCCGGGGCATATATTAAGGAGATAGGGCTTTTAAAGCCCAGCGCCAGAGTTGTTCAGAATGCTGCACCTTTACTTGTTCCATTAGTGGAAGAGGGCTGGATTGAAGGTGAAGTACCTGCTCTGGCAGTTAAACGATATCTTGAACCGATTATTAAAAATGATGTGGATTTGCTTCTTTTAGGTTGTACACATTATCCAATTCTAAGAAAAGTTATTGATCAGGAGCTTATAAATCTTAAAAGTAAGGCTGTTGTTGTTGATTCCGCCACATCAATGGCTGATGATGTGGGTAATATTTTAAATGAAAAAAATATTGCAAGGGATACCAGTAAAGAAGGTTCTCTTGATTGCTATTCTACTGATTTACCCTTTTCATTTGAAGAACTGGCGACTCTATTTTTAGGTAAAAAACCCTCCAGTTTTCAAAAAGTTGATATTATTTAAGTAAAAAAAGAGAATAATTATTGCTTGTTAGTAATGATAATTCTCTTTTTGATGTAAAGAGTTGTTTTTTTGATCTTTTAAACAGATGAAGGTATTACTTTAGAGATGTCTACTTTAAGCAGATTTTTCTGGCTGTTACTTCCTTTTATATTTTTAGTTGGCAGTGCTGTATATGTGCCACTTAAATTAAATGATGATATGGGATATAAACGGGTTGAAAGCATTAAGAGTGAGCTCGAATTACTGAATGCTAAAAATCGTGAAATAAAAAAAGAAAATGCAATTTTAAGGCAGCAGATTAAAGCAATTGTCAAGGACCCTGATTTTATTGAAAATATAGCACGCAATGAAATGGGGATGATTGCAAAAGACGAAATTGTTTATCAGTTTTAAAAAAACTTAATAATTACGGCTTACTCACTTAGGGTCCCTAAGTTTTTAAAACATTGTTAATCAGAATTAAACGTAATTTAAGAGGACTTAAATATATTATTTTACCCTTTTGCTAATTTCTCTTTTACCTGACATCTTAGGAAATACTGGATTTGGCGGCGGGGTTCCCCTTAAGGATTCTCGAATTTGAATGCGTTCAATGGGTTTGCTGTCAAGAAATTCAATTCCGAATCCGGGATTTCTGCGCTCAATTTTTCGCCTGTTCAGATTTGTTCTGACAACTTTTCCAAAAAAGTTGTAGTTTTTATTATTCCCCAGTCTAAATGAGCACACCAGATATTCTCCCATATCCGGAATCATTTCACTGAAGATGTATGTGCCTCTTGGACTGAGGTCTCCACTTGTAAATGTTAATGGTTCATCCCAATGTGATGAAATAATCTCAATTGGAATCTCTTTTCTTCTTCGTAACTCAAATCTTTTTTTCATGATACCCTCCTACATGTAGGACACTATCATACACAAGACTGCTGAGTCAAATTTTAATGTATTTATCGTGCTTTTTTAGCTGCAGCAACCATGTTGACCAGATCTTTAATTGCCTGGTTGCCAGGCTCACGGGCAAGAGCCATTTTTGAATGTAAATCTGCCTGCATCAGATTGTTGGCTGCCAGGCTCTGTTTGGCCTGCACATAAAACTGGCGGGCGTCTTTAGATTTTATTGTATCTTCAGGTGTTTTAGGAACCATAGACATACGTACATCAGTTGAAAACCGCTTTTTGCCTGCTTCCATCTGTTCATTATATAGTCTTTTTTTATCCGGATCAGAAAGAACTCTATACGCCTCATTTAATCTTTTGAAAATTTCGTAAATAGCCTGTTTAACATTGGGAGGTGCATCTGTATTTCTGTCAGGATGAAATTTGGAAGTAATTTTTAAAAAAGCTTTTTTTACCTGAAGTTTTCCATCTTCTTTTGTTACCCCAAGAAGTCTGTAGTAATCAAGCTGTTCTAAAACTTGATAAATTTTTAATACATAGTCATCAAAAGCCGGGTCTCTATTTGTCATTTTTTTGCATACTTTTCTACAAGTGCTGAAACCTGTTCATCTTCCAGACCACCGGAAAGTTTAATTGTAGTGGAATGTGTCTCTTTTGTTTCTTCATTTATCGCTTTGACGTTTAAAATACCATCTGTATCAATTTCAAATGTTACCATAATAGAAACATCACCCCTTGGAGCCTGACGAATATTTGAAAGTTCGATGCTTCCAAGTTTTGTATTTTCAGCAGTTCTTCTGGATTCTCCCTGGTAAACATCAACCATTACGGTAGTCTGATTGTCACGGGAAGTTGAAAAATGTCTGGACTGCTCAATTGGAATAGCTGCATTTCTTTCAATAATAACATCACAATATCCGCCTGCAGTAGCAACTCCCAGACCTCTAGGAGTTACATCAAGAAGTACAGCCGGTGCCATTTTATTAACAGGAACCGTAAATGCCTCATGGGTTTCAGTTACAGCCTCTTTACCATCTTCACCGACAACCTCATCAAGTGGATGGTGGTTTGAAGATACTTTTGGCGAAGCGAAAACATCTTCGTCCATATTGTATGATGGTGGAGTTAATATTTCATTTTCATCATCTGCAAAATTACCTGGCTGAAGATCAATTGATCCGAAGCTGTCATCTCTTGTCTGATTAATAATCATATCATCAAGATCTTCAATTTCCTCAGTATCGTCAGGTTCAGGAAGATCAGAGTTTGTAAAAGTATTTGAGGCAGAAAAATCAATATTTACATTATCAAAGGAGGTCTCCTGAGAAATTTCTGAAACATCTTCATCCAGTAAATAGTCAGAGATCTCATCTTCTTGAGATGTAGAGTATTGACTGTTTTCAACAGGAGTCAGCAGATCGGAAATAACATTGGCATTACCAAGAAGGTCAATCTCTCCGTCATGTATATCCGGCAGGTCAATTTCAGAATCAACCGGGGCAGGTAAATCAACTTCACCATCTACAGATGCTGGAAGATCAATCTCATCAAAATTATTATCAGCATTAATTGAGCTTATGAAATCTGATTTAGAAACAGGAGATGGAAGGCCTGCATCTCCTGCAGGTGCAGGAAGATCTACATTCCCGTCGATAGGTGTTGGAAGATCGATATCATCATTTGAAATTTCAGAAGGAACTTCCCATGTATCATCATTTAAGTCGGTTCGACTGACAGTAGTTGGAAGATCAGATTTAAATAGGCTGTCAGGTTTTTTAATTCCTGAGACACCAACAATGGTTTTTTTAGTTTCAAGTTCAATTTTAGTCAGTGGCTTGGCAAAGGGATTATCCAATGCAAAAGGTGATGAACTTTTAGCAAAAGGGTCATTGAATTTAGGGGATTCTGTCCTTTTTTTAGGAGGAGGAGGCATTTTTGAATCACGCACTGCTTTTGAAAGACCTCCAGTATTTCTCATGGGCTGTTTTGCAGCAGAAGGCATTTTTTCAAAAGGATCAGTTATGGGCAGAGATTTTTTAATTGGTAAAATGGATGGATCCAGAGATTCCTGAGTTAGTGAAAATGCATTTATAGCGGCACCGATTGCAACTACTTCATCGGGATTGACTTCAATTCTCGGCTGTTTTTTAAAAAATTCTGCAACCTGCTGACGAACAAGAGGAACACGTGTTGATCCACCCACAAGCACAACATTATCAAGATCTTCCGGAGCAAGCTTTGCAAGTTGGAGAGCCTCTTCACATGTGGCAAGAGTTCTTTCTACAAGAGGTGCTATTAGTTCATTAAATCTTGTACGGGTAATTGAAAAAGTAAAATCAATTTTTCTGCCCCTTTTATCTGTAGATATTTCTCGTAGTGTTGCATTGACTTCATCAATTGAAGATAGCTGGCATTTAGCACGTTCTGCAACAGAACGGATGCGCTGCATGGCAACAGGATCTTCATGGAGATCAATTTTATGTTTTTTATTAAACTGGATTAGCATCTCATGAACAAGTTTGTCATCGAGATCATCACCACCTAAAAAATTATCACCTGCAGTTGATAACACTTCAAAGATATCATCTAAAAGTTCGATAATGGTAATATCAAAGGTACCGCCACCAAAGTCATATACTGCAATACGCTCCTCTTTTTCACCACCAAAACCGTAGGCAAGTGCAGCAGCTGTAGGCTCATTTAATATGCGAAGAACATTAAAACCTGCAATCCTTCCAGCAATCTTTGTTGAAGCTCTTTGTACATCTGTAAAATTGGCGGGGACTGTTATTATGGCTTCTCTAATATCCACACCATAGGTTTCTGACGCCATTTCTCTTAAATAGCGAAGCATCAGTGCACTTACTTCAGGAAGTGTTGCCTCCCTGTCTCTTGTTTTTAAAACCGGAATTCCATTTTTTTCAAATACATCATAGGGTAAAGATTCCAGAAGATGTTTAATTTCGGGGGAGGAGAGATCCTGTCCCAGTAAGCGTTTAAAAGAATATACCGTATTTAGAGGATCAATTGCAAGACGCTCTTTAGCCCTTGAACCTGCAATGGTCTCACCGTTGGGATGAAAAGATATAACTGACGGATGAATTCTGTCACCGTAAACGCTTTCAATAATCTTTGCCTGATCACCCTGTACAATTGCGACACACGAATTTGTAGTTCCAAGATCTATTCCTACAGCAACACCCATATATACTCCGTTGGTAAAAAACAGCCTTTTTTGATAATACGATTTTAATGAGGGTTTGTGAAGCAGGTATCTGTTAAAAAACAGCTATATCGTATTGTTAACTGTTGTCTTCAGTCTCAGTATTGCTGTTATCAGAATTATCATTGTTCTCGTCAGCCGGAGAGTCAACGGATTGAGAATCTGCCGGGTTTTGTGATGATTCAGGATTCTGTTCGGGTGTTTCACTAGTGCTTGCCAAGTCTTCCTGTTCATCTTCTGCAAGACGTTCAACACCAATAACTGTTTCGCCGTCATTCATTCTGATAAGTCTTACACCCTGTGTGTTTCTACTTAAAACAGATACTGTGGCTGCTGCAATTCTAATGATTTTTCCTCCGCTAGTAATTAACATGAGGTGTTCTTTTTCTTCAACAGGAAGAATTGCTGTAACTTTTCCGGTTTTTTCGGTCATTTTTACAGTTTTAAGGCCACTACCACCTCTATGTTGGGAGCGATATTCTTCAAAAGAGGTTCTTTTGCCATAACCATTTTCAGAAATAGTTAAAAGTGTCTCTTCACTTTGTGGTGATACAACAGCCATTTTTACAACTTCATCATCAGGAGTGTTGGCTTTACGAATCTCAATTCCTCTTACGCCGCGACTCTGTCTGGCAGTTGGTCTAATCTGATTGTCACCTGAAAAACGGATTGACTGTCCATGTTTTGTTCCAAGGAAGATGTCATCACCTGGATTTAATATGCTTGCACCAACAAGTTCATCGCCTTCATCAATAACAACACCGATAATACCGGTTTGACGAATTTGTGAATAGGCCATTACATCAGTCTTTTTAACATAACCGCGTCTGGTGGCTGTTATTACAAAGCTGTTTTCTGAAAACTCCTTAACAGGAAGTACAGCCGCAACTTTTTCACCAGGCTCCATGCCTACAAAGTTAACAATAGCTTTACCTTTAGATGTTCTTCCTCCCTGGGGAATCTGATAAACCTTTTTAAGATAGGCTTTACCTTTATCGGAAAAGAAAAGTACATGGGCGTGAGTAGAAGCAATAAAGAGATTAGCTACAAAATCATCTTCCCTTGTGTTCATCCCCGCAAGACCTTTGCCGCCTCGGTGTTGTGAACGGTATTCAATTGTCTGAGTACGCTTGATGTAGCCGTTGTTTGTAACAGTTACTACCATGTCCTCTTCATTGATGAGATCTTCCATTTCAATATCGGAGTAGTCATCTGTTATCTCTGTCCGTCTTGGAGAAGCAAAATTTGCTTTAATATCTTCCATCTCTGATACAAGAAGATTGATCATTTTTTCCCTATTGGACAGAAGTTCCTCAAGATGGGCAATCTCAATTTTAAGTTGCTCCATCTCCAGAATAATTTTTTCACGTTCCAGGCCGGTTAATCTCTGGAGACGCATTGAGAGAATCTCTTTTGCCTGAACCTCAGTGAGATCAAATTTTGCAATAAGACCATTTTTAGCTTCGTCCGGATTTTGAGAGGCTCTTATTAAAGCAACAATTTCATCAATGTGATCAAGGGCTTTTTTAAGACCTTCCAGGATATGAAGGCGTGCTGCAGCTTTGGTAAGCTCAAACATGCACCGTCTTCTGATAACCTCTTCTCTGTAATCGACAAAAGCTTTAAGCAGACCTTTTAAAGAGAATGTATGAGGTCTTCCATTTAAAATGGCCAGCATGTTAATACCAAAAGAGGATTGAAGGGGCGTCATCTTGTAGAGCTGGTTCTCAATAATCTGGGCACTCACATCTTTTTTAGTTTCAATAACAATGCGCATACCTTTCCGGTCGGATTCATCTCTTAAAGCAGCAATACCTTCGATTCGTTTATCTTTTACAAGTTCGGCAATTTTTTCAACAAGCTTTGCCTTGTTTACCTGAAATGGAAGTTCGTGAACAACCAGACGCTCTCTGTTTGTTGATTTAATCTCTTCGATAGATGTTTTAGATCTAATAACTATGCTGCCTCTTCCAGTCGTAAAACCTTTAAAAATTCCTCCTCTGCCACAGATAATTCCACCTGTTGGAAAATCAGGAGCAGGAATAAATGACATCAGCTGTTCAAGTGTAATTTCAGGATTTCTTGCGAGGGCAACAGCGCCGTCAATTATTTCTCCAAGATTATGAGGAGGAATATTAGTTGCCATACCAACAGCAATACCACTTGATCCATTTACGAGAAGATTTGGAAAACCTGCCGGAAGAAGTGATGGTTCTTTAAGAGAACCGTCGTAGTTTTCTGTAAAATTAACAGTATTTTTATCAAGGTCTCTAAGAAGCTCCCCTGCAAGTTTTGACATGCGAACTTCAGTATAACGCATGGCAGCAGGCGGGTCACCATCAACAGAACCAAAGTTGCCCTGACCATCAACAAGCATCTCTCCCATGGACCAGTGTTGAGCCATACGAACAAGAGCATCATAGACAGCTGAATCACCATGGGGGTGGTATTTACCGATAACATCACCAACTACGCGGGCGGATTTTTTATAGGAGGCATTCCAGCCGTTTTTAAGTTCGTACATGGCAAAAAGTATTCGCCTGTGTACCGGCTTCAGTCCGTCACGGGCATCAGGAAGTGCACGACCTATGATTACACTCATAGCGTAATCCAAATAGGCATTTTTCATTTCTGTTTCAACATTTGCATCTACAACACTGCTTAAAACACCTTTTTGAGAAATATTTGAGTTGTCATTGTTTTCTGTCATTTTATTACTTTTCTTTTTAATATTGATATCTTTAATATACGTACCATTATTTTGGCATTTATACAGTACCGATTGTGATAATTTCGTCAACAATCAAATACGATAATATGCTGTTTTTAAAATATAAATTAACGATATATTTTTTACGATAAAAAAAGTGAATTTTGTGACAAAATATATGGAAATGTCACCTGATTGTCACAATTGTGTTATATGCGCCCATTGAACATATGTTGGGATCGCTAAAACGGCGGTTCAATTTTATAAAGGAGTATTGCATGAATGTAACTGATATGGTGATAACTGTCCTCGGGGGGCTGGCACTGTTTCTGTTTGGTATGAAAATTATGAGTGACGGTTTGCAAAAAATTGCAGGACCCAAAATGAGAAATGTGCTGGCAAAGATGACCGGTAACAGATTTCTTGGGGTTTTTACCGGCTTTGGCGTTACATGTGCAATCCAATCCTCAAGCGCAACTACAGTTATGCTCGTCAGTTTTGTAAGTGCCGGTCTTATAACTCTTACTGAGTCAATTGGTGTAGTGATGGGTGCTAACATAGGCACAACATTTACAGGTTGGCTGGTGGCTCTATTAGGATTTAAATTTCATATAATAATTCTTGCATTTCCGGCAATTACACTGGGTTTTCTGCCTCGATTGATAGGCGCGAGAAAATTTGTTGATGCCGGTGAAGTGCTTCTCGGGTTTGGAATACTTTTTCTCGGTCTTGATTTTATGAAAGACTCAGTTCACCATTTAAAAGATTCCGCCACTATTCTCGCTTTTATGCATCAGGCTCAGGCAACAACTCTTGGAGCACGATCCCTCGCGGTGTTAATTGGTGCAGGAGTTACGATGGTTGTGCAGTCGTCTTCTGCAACTATGGCCATCACACTTACTTTGGCTGCTACGGGAATTATTGATGTTCCAACAGCTGCAGCACTTGTGCTTGGAGAAAATATTGGAACAACAATTACTGCAAACATTGCTGCACTGGGTGCATCTAAAGTTGCGAAAAGAACTGCGAGAGCCCACTTTGTTTTTAATGTATTTGGGGCTGTATGGGGAGTTTTGCTTTTCTGGCCTTTTCTTCATCTCATTGACTGGATGGTTCCCGGGGATCTTTTTGGTGCAAACGCCACAGTTTCAAAGCCAATAATTGCTGCACATGTAGCCATGTTTCACACTATGTTTAATATAATTAACACTGCTATTTTTCTTCCTTTTGTAAATCAGCTTGCAAAAGTGGCAACCTGGATGGTCAAGGGGGAGGATATTAGTGAGGCAATGTCTTTAAAATATCTTACACCTGCCCTTGTTGACTCACCACCGATGGCACTTCATGCAATCAGACAGGAGATTATCCGAATGGTTGATGAGGTTGATATTATGCTTGGCAATGTACTGATGCTTATTAATTCTCCGGAAAAAAAGATGGGGAAAGTTGCAGATGCCATAAGTGCCTCAGAGCAGATTGTTGATTATCTTGAAAAAGAGATTGTAGAATACCTTGTAGCTGTAACACAGGTTGAAACCTCTTTTGTTCAGAGTCATGAGATCGCCGGTTATATAGGAACTGTAAGTGATATTGAGCGTATGGGTGACCATTGCGAATCACTTCATAAACTCCTTGCAAAACTTTACGACAAAAAGCTTGGCCTGAGCGATCTTGCGAAAAAAGAGCTTGTTGAAATCGGAGAAAAGGTTAAGGAATTTACAGCTCTTTTAAAAGAAAATCTCTCTGTGCCTAAGGATAATCTGATGATTAAATCAAAACATCTTGAGGATACAATTAATGATATGCGCAGAAGAATGCGTAAAGGCCACGTAAAACGTCTTAACGATGGAAATTGTACTGTTGATACGGGTCTTATTTTTATCGACATGCTCACAAGTTTTGAGAAAATGGGAGATCACGCCTACAATATCTCCCAGATGATTGCCGGCGAACGTTAATCTATATTTAATAATTATAAAATTTAGTGTGCAATAATGGTAACATCTACTTTGCCTTCATCTCCTGGGGAGAAGGCATCTACTATTAGCATATAGTTACCCGGGTTCATTCGATTAAATGTAGTGCTTCCTGTGATTTCTCCTGCAGGGTCATAGCAGCCGGTCATTGAGGCATCGCAGGCATCTCCAGACTCTTTCGAAATACCGAACACGTGATCGCTTAAACCATCCTGCTTCCACTGGAGTTCCACATTTGCCTGTTGTTGAAGCTGAAAAGCAATTACAACCTCTTTTCCTGAGATTTCCTCACCGCAGCCGGTAGAATACATTGAGGAGCCATTAGTTGTATCAATTGAAGTTGAGATGGGAGTATTAACAGGAATGACACCCAGATCAGAATCTGGTGAGCATCCTTCAAGCCACAA
>JAFGVO010000011.1 GCA_016937935.1 Deltaproteobacteria bacterium
AAATTATTTGTATTATATGTCCCACTACAATGTATAAGTTTATTGAATAAACCATATATAACAACAATATTAAGGAATGTAAAAATGAGTTCATCAAAGTTAAACAAAAAAATAAAGGGAATTATACTTCTCTTTTTATTATCATTAATGGCTATATCAATTAATACAGCTAGTGCTTCAGCCCAAACCAGACTTTCTGCTTCAAATGTAGTAGATAAAGTACAAAACTATTATGAAACAACCTCAGATTATACTGCCCGCTTCGTTCAGACAACTGCCCATAAAATGTTTCCTGGTAAATATCAGAGAGCATACGGAACTGTTTCATTTAAAAAGGGTGGCTATATGCGCTGGGAATACACCCGCCCATCACATAAATATTTTATTTATGACACTAAAACGTTGTGGATTTATGAGCCGGAAGTACCACAAATATTTCAAGGTTCCGATCAGACTGACAAATTGAAAAATGCCCTGGCGTTCTTAACGGGTGAGGGCAAAATCAAAGACTTTTATACTGTAAAAGATGGCCCCCTCAGGAGTGATTTCAAAGATGGTTACGTAGTTTATCTATTTCCTAAAACAAACTCTCCGTTTAAAAGAGTTGAACTGTATATCAATAAAAACAGCTTCAGTGTTGAACGCTCAATTGTTGTTGATCATGATGATAATAGAAACAGGCTTGACTTTTATGGTTCTAAAACAAACTCAGGATTAAGCAGCTCCTTCTTTACATTTACTCCCCCAAAAGGAGTTCCCGTGATGACTCAGCAATAACATTTTTTTTCTGTAAACTTTGTCATGATATTTTAGATTGTAACTTCCTGACTTAAACTGTAAGTTATCTTCGCTATGGAAGAGCCTCTTAAAATTGTAAAAGTTGTTATACCTTTTTTATATTTAATCTCATGGATTTTATATTTAAGACTATTTCAGAACAACACAAAAAAAGCTGCAGACTACTCGTCTTTTTTTTTAAAATTATCAGTAGCTGTTCACGCAATTTTTACAATTACCGGAGGAATACTTCTCGCGCGACATCCCGCTGCCAATCTGTTTGAATTTATTTCATTTATGAATCTTACAGTTATTTTTGTTTATCTCATTCTGGAGCATATTCACAAAAACAGATATCAGGGTGTCTTTATTGTTTTACCTGTAATTGTTCTTCAATTTATAGCAACCACAGGTCCCCTTTTTACATCAACTCCAAAAGAGCTTGAAACAATAAAATTTGGCATTCACTCTTCCCTCTTTGCTGTTGGATACGGAACACTTTTTTTATCATTTTCATACTCTTTAATGTCTCTTGTATTTTTGAACTCTTTGAAGAAAAAAAATTATGGAATACTTTTTGAAAATCTTCCTCCTTTAAAAGATCTTTCCACTATGTCTTTTCGTGCAGGCGTCGGAGGCTTTGCCGTTATTACAGCTGCAATTTTAACCGGCATCTTTTATGCTGTAATGTCTGATATTGAATACTCTTTTAATTTTAGAATCACAGCAACATTAATCATCTGGATTTTTTATGCAGCTTTTACCGTTGCCAATATTTTAAACAGAACAACAATAAAAACACGAGCTGCAATTAATGTAATTTCATTTTTTATATTGATTTCGTTAACTGCGCTTTTGCACTTTTACGATTCAAGCTGGCACAGATTTTAAAGATTTTATGAACGACCATTTAATAATAGCAGGGGTTAATTTTAAAACAGCGTCACTTAAACAGATGGCACCTGTATCTGCACTTTTGTCCGGGACAGATTTTAATATTAAAAATGAATTTAGTAAATTGAACATATCTGAGACAGCAACTGTTTTGACATGTAACAGAATTGAAATTTATGCCGTAGCAGATGATACTGAATCGACTATTTCAAATCTTACAGACTGGTTTGTAGAAACTTCTAAAGGAACACTTACTGAAGAAAATATCTACACGTATAAAGACATGAATGCGGCACAACATCTTTTTACTGTTGCATGCGGCCTTGACTCGATGATTATTGGCGAGACTGAAATTACAGGCCAGTTAAGAATGTCAATTGATGATGCGTTAAAAAAAGGCACCGCCGCCAAAACTCTTACAAATCTTTTTAATCACGCATTTAAAACAAGCAACAGAGCTAGAAATGAGACAGCTATTGACAAAGGAGTTACATCTGTTGCAGCTGCAGCTGTACACCTTGGAGAAAGGGTTATGGGTGAGCTTGCAAATCGTTCATGCCTTGTAATCGGCGCCGGCAAAACAGGAGAGCAGCTGGTTTGTCATCTTCTGTCCAATGGTGCAAAAGTTGTTATTGCAAACAGAACAGTTCAAAGAGCTGAAGTTCTCGCAGGTAGAACAGGTGCCAGTTTCAGTAATCTTGAAAATCTAAAAGAACTAATAAAATCTGCGGACATTACTTTTACCGCCACAGCATCATCCAACCCTCTTATTTCTAAAAATATGATTGAGGAGATTTTAAAAGGACATCACTCTATTGTTCAATTTATTGATGTGTCAAATCCTCCTAATATTGAGCAGGAGATAAAAGATGTTCCGAATATTATTTTAAACACTCTTGATGATATTAATAGCATCACGTCAAAGAGCATAAAAAAAAGAGAGGGTGAAGCAAAGATTGTGAATGAAATTATTAAACAGGAAGTTGAACTTTATAATAGCCGAAAAAGAATAATTAAAGCGTCTCCTCTGATTAAACAGTTAAGAGACTCTGTAGAACAGCTAAGACTTGATGAACTTGAAAAGCAGCGAAAAAGACTTGATGATAACACTTTTAAAGAACTAGAGCAGATTACCAGCTCTATGTTTTCAAAAGTTCTTCACTGGCCCACAGTTGCTATTAGAGAGATTGCCACAGAATCCGGCAATAATGACCAGGATTTTGAACTTGTAAAAAAATTGTTTGGTTTGAACAGAACTGAAATTGAACGTCAACAAAAAAAATAGCCATGGTTAAAGAAATAAAAATAGGTACAAGGGGAAGTGCTCTCGCGTTATGGCAGAGCAGATTTGTTAAAAAACTTTTAAACGATAAATATCCACACATTAATGTTGAAATTATTACAATTTCAACAACCGGGGATAGAGACACTAAAAGGGCTTTATCCTCTCTTGGGGTTACAGGTGTTTTTACCGCTGAAATTGAAAACTCACTTTTAGCCGGTGAGGTTGATATTGCTGTCCATAGCTACAAAGACCTTGCAACAGTTGTTCCAGAGGGACTTAAAATTGCTGCTGTTCTTAAACGGGAGGATTTTAGCGACTCATTTATTACCAAAGATTTAGTACCATTTGATAAATTGAAACCGGGTTCGGTTATAGGAACATCAAGCCTGAGAAGAAGAGCCATGCTTTTAAATATCAGAAAAGACCTTGAGATTATAAATCTCAGGGGAAATGTTCATACAAGGTTAAACAGTGTCGGGTTTAATTTTGAAGATGGTAAAAAAAACAAGGTTGCAGATGCTACCATTATGGCCACAGCTGGTTTAAAACGCCTTGGACTGGCAAATCTTGCAGTTAATAAAATGAACCCCGATATTTTTCTGCCGGCTCCTGCACAGGGAGCTATTGCTGTTGAGATGCGAAGTGATAATTTTGAACTGTCTAATATTTTAAATTCCATAAATGACCGTGAGTCTGAGATGACAACCCTTTGCGAAAGAACCTTTATGAATAAAATGGAAGGTGGGTGTCAGCTTCCAATAGGAGCACTTGCCACATTTATTGACAGTCAAAATATAAATTTACGAGGTGCGGTTTTGTCCATTGACGGCGGGCACTCAGTTACAGGAAGTATAAGAGGTAAGGATCCTGTTGAACTTGGTATTTTACTTGCGGATGAACTTAAAAACAGGGGCGCAGGTCAGATTATAAACGATGTAAAAATACATCTTGAAAATATTTAGAAGCTGATGACTAAAAAGCAAACAATAATTTTAACCCGCATCTATGAAGACAATCTTGCTCTTGAACAGATGCTGATTAAAAAAGGTTTCGTTGTTAAAATTATTCCTTTGATAAAAATCACTCCCATTGACAATATTCAAATTGAAAATGCGGCAAAGAGTATTAATGAGTATGACTTTATTGTTTTTACGAGCTCTAAAGGTGCAAAACATTTTTTGCCCAGACTGGATAACTCTTTAAAAATTCCTAAAATAATCTGCACCTATTCTAAAACCGCCGCAGCTGTTGCCTCATGCGGATTCAATCCGGATTTTACCGGAGACGGTACAGGTTCGTTTAATCTTGCAGGTGATATTGACAATATTTATGGATTAAACGGCAAAAAGATACTCTATCCTTCATCTGATATTGCAAAAAGCAGTTTTAAAAACAGAGCTGTTGAATTGGGTGCTGCAAAAGTTGAAATGCTTCCTGTTTATCAAAACATTCCTGTAGAAGGGTTTAGTACCAAATTATCAAATTTTCACCAAAACGGAATGGATGATTTTATTTTTGTTTTTTACAGCGAATCGGTTGTTGATAATTTCGTTAACTCTGTTGACCAATATTCAAATATAAATGCTGTGTCTATTGGGAAATCCACAACCAGTGCACTTTTAAAAAATGGAATTTTAAACTGCAAAGAGGCAGAGTTTCCAGACAATAAACATATTGTTAAAGCTATTGAATTATTTAACACAGGAGGAGCAGTGTAATGAGTTTTCCCCTTACAAGGCCAAGACGCAATAGATTATCAAACCCGTTGAGAAGAATGGTGGCGGAGACTGATCTTACAGTTGACAGACTGATTTATCCTCTTTTTGTCACTGATGGACAAAACGTTAAAGACCCGATTAAATCTATGCCTGGATGTTTCAGGTTTTCTGTTGACACCCTTATTGAAGAGGCTAAGGAGGTTTACAGTCTGGGTATCCCCGGTGTAATTATTTTTGGAGTTACAGACATCAAAGATGAATATGGCTCTGAGGCCTACAACGGGGAAGGCATTGTTGCAAAAGCAATCAGGGCCTTAAAGAAAGAGGTGCCTGAACTTCTTGTCTGGGCTGATGTCTGCATGTGTGAATATACATCTCACGGTCACTGCGGTATTTTACACGATGGTTATGTGGACAATGATGAGACTATTATTTCAATTGCCAAATCTGCTTTAGTTTATGCAAGGGCCGGAGCTGATATGGTTGCCCCTTCTGATATGATGGACGGAAGAGTGAAGGTAATAAGGGAAGCCCTTGACAATAACGGTTTTAAAAATACGGGTATTGTCTCTTACTCTGCAAAGTATGCTTCGGCATTTTACGGTCCTTTTAGAGATGCGGCGGGAAGTTCTCCACAGTCGGGAGATCGAAAAAGTTACCAGATGAATCCGGCAAATTCAAATGAAGCGCTTTTAGAGGTGCTTGAAGATATTGAAGAAGGAGCAGATATTGTAATGGTTAAACCGGCCCTCTCATATCTGGACATCATCGCTAAAGTCAAACAGAGATCTCTTGTTCCGGTTGCAGCATACAATGTTTCAGGCGAGTACTCCATGGTAAAAGCTGCAGCACAGAACGGGTGGATTGATGAACAAAAAGTTATTTACGAAATGCTTTTGTCAATAAGGCGCGCAGGGGCAGATATTATTTTAACTTACTTTGCAAAAGACGCGGCAATAATTTTAAAGAAGAGGAATTTTTAATATGGAAAAATGGCAGCCTGGAAATATCAGCAGAGAAATTTTTAATGAAGCGTGCAAGGTTATTCCCGGAGGAGTCAACTCCCCTGTGAGGGCCTTTCAATCTGTTAACCTGGAACCTTTTATTGTGGACAGGGCCAAGGGCCCGTTTGTTTATGATGTGGACGGCAATTGTTACACTGATTTTATCTGTTCGTGGGGACCAATGATTCTTGGTCACGGAGACTCCGATGTTGAAGATGCCGCCATTGCCGCAATTAAAAAAGGTACCTCTTTTGGAGCTTCTCATAAAGATGAGACAACACTTGCCAGACTTATTAAAAGTCGTTTTCCATCTATTGAAAAGGTTCGCCTGGTAAGCTCGGGAACAGAAGCAACAATGAGTGCGGTGAGACTTGCCAGAGGTTTTACAGGAAAAAATAAAATTGTAAAATTTGACGGCTGTTATCACGGACACTCGGATTCGTTTTTAATAAATGCGGGTTCGGGTGCTGCAACCCTCGGTGTTCCTTCATCTTCGGGTGTTACAAAGGCTGTTGCTGAGGATACTTTATCTGCAGTTTACAACGACCTTGAGGGTGTTGAAAATCTTTTTGAAAAGTTTGATGGGGAGATTGCAGCGGTTATTATTGAACCTGTTGCCGGTAATATGGGATGCGTTCTTCCTAAAGAGAATTTTTTGCAGGGTTTAAGAACCCTTTGTGATAACTATGGTGTTCTTCTGATTTTTGACGAGGTTATTACCGGGTTTAGAATTGCCAAAGGAGGCGCGTTTGAGCGTTTTAATGTGAAAGCGGATCTTACTACTCTTGGTAAAGTTGCAGGTGGCGGCATGCCGGTCGGAGCCTTTGGAGGCAGAGGTGATATTATGGATTTCATCGCTCCTGCAGGCTCTGTTTATCAGGCCGGAACACTTTCTGGAAACCCTGTAGCTGTTGCTTGCGGAATTGCAACCATTAACAAACTTACAGATAATCTTTACACCGAACTTGAAAAAAACGGCGCCTGTCTGGAACAGATACTTAAAGAGACTGCAGATGAGGCCGGGGTCAAAATTTCAATAAATAGAATGGGATCAATTATTGGACTGTTTTTTAGTGATGAAAAAATATTAAACTACGACGATGTCAAAAAATCGGACTCTTCAAAATTTAACATTTTTTTTGAAACACTTCTTAAAAACGGTGTTTCAATCGCGCCGTCCCCTTTTGAGGTTATGTTTGTAAGTTCTGTACACACTAAGGAAATCCTCAACAACTGTAAACCTGCTTTCTTAAAAGCATTCAAAGCTGTAAAAGAGGTCTAAATTATGTCAAAACTTTTTATTGATGCGTGCTTTAACAGAAAAATTGAGAGAACTCCTGTATGGATGATGCGTCAGGCCGGACGT
>JAFGVO010000066.1 GCA_016937935.1 Deltaproteobacteria bacterium
ACCCACAAACCTTGGGGTATCAAGACACCAAAAGTGTTTTTTAAAGCGCACATCAGGCGGATTAGCCTGCAACGCAATTAGCTCATATTCTTTTTAAATTGAAAATTTCCTGCTTTATGATATAATTTTAAAAGCTCACTATGCCTATCTTGGAATTTCTGGCTGATGATAGGTTATATTTACTTTTACATGCATATTATTTGTGTATGTATCTTAAAAAAGGATGTTTTTATGAAACTTAACACGTCTATTACTTTCATGATTTTTGCTCTTGTCACCCTTTTCTATTTTGTTTCTTGTACCGGAACCGACACTGATAGTGTTTATATTCCTCCCTCCGGTGATACAGACACAGATACGGATACAGACAGTGACAGTGATGCAGATGGTGATTTTATCTCTGGTGAACCAATTATCTGTGATGGTGTAAACGACTGTTATGGTGACTGCTGGGGATGTGCAGAATCTCATTTATGTTCAAACAGTTTAAAAGCCTGTGAAGATGATTTTGACTGCAGCACTTTAAAAGACTGTATTGGCATTTGTGATAATGGGGCTGAGAGTGAGTGGGATTCCTGTTATGACAACTGTGTAGGCGGTGATGTTGTTGCAGAAAATCTTCTGCTCTCTTTTTGGGGCTGTATTCATTGTGGTGCCTGTAAGAATGATTGTAGCGGTGAAGGCTTTGATGAGTGTTCTACACTTACGGCAGCTGATACAAGTACTATCTCTGATGATGGTCTGACTTATAACAAAGCAAATCTAAGCTGGTATGAATCTTATCCCGATCCCGGCAGTGACGAATGTATAAATTATAATGGATGTGATTATCTAGGATATTTTGTCTATACTGGAAACACTCAGCAGTCTGAAGCATGGGTTGCAGCTAATAATATCATTGCAGTGCATTCTGATGATTATTCTTCTTACGCAGGTAAAACGTTTCGTATTCGTCAGGGGGCAAATACTATAGATGCAAAAGTTTATGACATGTGTAAAGATTCAGACTGTGATGGCTGCTGTTCCCAAAACAGAGCTCCCACGGGATTTCTCATTGATATGGAAATCTATACCTTCAGCCGTTTTGGCGGTGAAACAGGTGTTGTTGAATGGACCTGCCTTGATTGCGGCAAATAATCTTTAATCTACAGAAAGCAAATACGTTATGAATACATTTTTTAAAGTATCACTATTTACAGTTCTATTTATATTTTTTACATCCTGCGCATCGGATCCTGATAGCAATGAACACGGATTTACAGGTGTTGCGGATGGGGAATACGATAACAGTACACTAAGCTGGAGCAGTGCAAATTTAACATGGTTTGAATCCTATCCCGATCCCGGCAGTGCCGAATGTATTGAATATAACGGCTGTACATGGGCAGGGCAGCTTGCATATTTTGGAGGGGCAACCCAGACTGAGGCATGGATTAAAAATACTAATATAATTGCTGTTCATTCTGATGACTGGAATAAGTATATTGGTAAAATTTTGAGAGTTAGAAGTGGATCAAATCAGATTGATGCAATGGTTTACGATCTTTGCAGTGATGCCGACTGTGATGGCTGCTGTACAAGAAACATGTCCAGCACCGGTTTTCTCATTGATATGGAGATTAATACTTTTAATCGTTATGGTGGAGATGGAGGTGTTGTTGAATGGGCCTGTCTTGATTGTGACTGATAAAATCCGCTTTTTAATTTAAAAATCTTTTTTAAAATCTGAAAAATTCTGTTTTAAACCTGAAATTGCGTCATCTTTTTGACGATTTACTGCTGATCTGTTTCAGATGTGGGTTTTTTTATCTTTTTTTGAAAAACAATTAAATTTTTTCCAGTTGGTGTCGATAAAAACTATAGGAATAGTTTTAGTTTACTTTTTTTAAAAGTGGAACGGGATTTATATGGAAAGTAGTGAATCTGAATATTCAAAAATAAATGATGAAAGATTAGTGAGTTTTATAGAGCTGACATCTCTTGCCAAACAGAAACAGCTGGAGATTGAATCAGCTTTTAAATGGCTCAATAGTCTTTCACCTCAAATGGATCTTGAGATACACC
This sequence comes from Deltaproteobacteria bacterium, assembly GCA_016937935.1. GTDB lineage: Bacteria > Myxococcota_A > Polyangia > JAAYKL01 > JAAYKL01 > JAFGVO01. The sequence continues at coordinate 2,065 of JAFGVO010000066.1, forward strand.
GTACTGTATTAAGTGTCAGTCTGGAAAAAATAAAAAGAGATATTAAGGAGCATACTGATTTAAAATTTAAACTGACAAATATGACTAATAATATTGAAGATATTAGAGATATTTTATTAAATGAATGTGTTCCATCAAAAAATGTTGATACTGAATCTTTTTATACAGAACCTGTTAATATTGAGTCTAATTTAGATACAGAGATAAACAATACTCACAAGAAGACTCTTGTTTTTGGAAATGATCCTAAAGATGTTGTCCATAAAGAGCTTGTTAATGAAGAACCTGCGAATGATTTAAAAGTTAAGGTATCCCAGGATAAAAAAGATGAACACGGTGAAAACGGTGAAAATGATGATACATCATTAAGCAATGATACAATCGAAGCTGATTTAAAAGAGCAGCGTGCATTAATTGAATTTTTTGGCAAAGGCAGCGTGAAGCAAAAAGATGAACATAATAAAGATGAATATCATGATGATTATCAGGACAGCTGGAAAATGAGGGGTGATGAATCAGATTCAGAGTCTTTTCCCAATCATGTAAGTGTTGGTCCAAGCATTCCTGCTGAACTTTTTAATCTTGATGAAATCTTAAATAACACATCTGAAAAAAACATACTTCCATTGAAAAGGGTCAGCGATGATTTCTATTATAAAAGCAGTGATGAAGATGAATCTGAAGGGGGGGAAGTACATGAAAGCATTGCTGTTGCAAACCCTAAACATACAATAATTGAATATAGTTTTCCCCTAAAGGATTTTTCAAAGGATGAGTATCAGGACGAAAATATAGACGCGGAAGGGGATAAATAAATGTCATTTGAAAATATTGGGATAAAAATTGTTAATGAATCACTTGAATTTGTAAAAACCGGTTTTTTGAATTTTGATGATGATCTTGAAAAGATATCAAGAAAACTTGAAATGCTTGAGGAGAGAATTGCCGCTCAGCCAGATGTTCCAATTGATCATTTAAGTGAATTGCGTCTTGAAGTTGATAATCTTAATTTTGAAAAAAGGCGACTTGATAATGACCTTAAAAATGCAACTATATCTCTTAATAAAAAAATAAATGAACTTGATATTGAGAGAAGCAAGCGAAAAAAAACAGAAGTAAGACTGTCTGTACTTGAGGGGCAGCTCATGGAATTGATGGGTGAAGAATGAATATTTATTTAAGACTGGTAATATTTTTATTGGCAGTTATTTTGCCGGCACAGAGTGTTTTTGCAGATTCAAAAAAATCTGATTTAAAAGGCGTTGATGCTGTTATTATTTTAGATCTGTCCGGAAGCATGGGGCATGCAAGGCAGGAAAGATTTGAACGCCTTTTTGAATGGACCAAAAAATTTCTCTCACCTGGAGATTCAGCAGGTATTATAACAATTGGAAGTCGATCAAAAGTTGTTCAGCAACTCGTGCCTCTCGCAGAGTTTAAACCCCGGCTTGATACATATGACTTTTTGTTTAGAGCAAAGTTTACAAATATTGCAGCCGGACTTGAAGATGCATATTATATTTTAAAAGATTCATCATCTTTAAAAAGGCAGAAAGTGATAGTTCTTTTTTCTGATGGTAAAATTGATCTTAAAGAAGGTGCTGAAGCAAAACTGGCTCAGGAGCGATATTTAAAAAACATGCTTATCCCGGCTCTTGTATCTCAAAAAATTAAAGTGTTGAGTTTTGTTCCTGCGGGGCTTGCATCTGACATAGAATTTTTGAGTGATCTCTCTCTAAAAACCGGTGGAGAATATTTTGAGGGATTTGTAGCTGAGCCTGAAGTTGTAAGACATAACTGTTTTGTTAAAGATGAAATTACCGAAAAAAAGATTGCTGATAATAAAATTGAAAAACCTGCGAGTTTTAAACTTGCGAAATCAGAACATCAATTGAAACCCCTTGAGGAAACTGCAAAAATTAAGAATAATGAAGTCCTGCCAGAAAATGTTGATGTAAAAAAGAGCGCTGCTAATGAAGGTGATAGTCTGGGGCTTATGTTTGGTGTGATTCTTATTGGGTTTGCTCTTGTTTTTGGAGGCATGCTGTTTTTATTTATGAGAATTGGAAGATCAGGTACAAAACGTTCATCATCTGTTGGTGATGAAAGATTATCAAGAATGATAAATGAAATTCAATCTTTACGAGAGGGATTGGAAGTAGGTGATGACAGTGTGGAAGATCAGGTAGAATATCATGCATCTGTTTATCCCGATGAAAGTTTAAAAAAGAACTCCGTACATCCTGCAAGTATATCACCTGGGCTTGTTACTTCATTTCTTGATTATTCAGATGATGAATCCTCTGTAGACAACGATGAAACTGAAAATGACAAGGTCGATGATTTTCTGCAATCTGATAATAAAATTGATAATCCGGAGCTTTCCATATCACTCATGGAAACACTTATAGGTTTACCCTCATCAAGCGAAAATATCGATACGGAGAAAAACTGATATGTCCTCTCCCGTTGTTATACCCATAGCTGGTGGAAAAGGTGGAATAGGTAAAAGTCTCATTGCTGCAAATACAGCGGTATCATTAGCCAGGGAGGGTCATAAGGTTGTGGCAATTGATCTGGATTTGGGAGCTTCAAATCTTCACGTTTTATTTGGAATAAAAAACTCCAGTAAAAATATATTAAATTTTGCAAACAGTACTGAAAACGATCTTGAGAGCGCTGTAACAATAACTGAATATTACGGGACGGCTATTGTTTGCGGTGCTGCCAATGTTGCAGGAGGATCAAATATCTCTCCAAGACAGAAGATGAAGATTTTGAGGAGCATTGAAACTCTCTCTTATGATTATGTTATTTTAGATTTGGGTGCTGGAAGTTCATTTAATGTTACTGATTTTTTTCTTGTTGGAAAACAGGGTGTTCTTGTTATTGTTCCCGAAATAACCTCACTTCTTGATGCGTATTCTATGCTCAAGAGCACAATACACAGAAAGCTTCAGATGGAGTGGCAGTCAATTCCTGAAGTTGCAGTTTTAATAGATGAATTTAGAAATCCGGCAAATGACAAAAAGATGGTGACAATAGAACATCTTATTAACGAAGTTGAAAAAGTCTCAAGTGAAGAGGCTCATAGAATGCGTCTCATGATTGCAGGTTTTGGGGTGAAGCTGGTTTTGAATAAAGTAAAAGAACAAAAAGATTTTAAAGTTGTAAAAACACTGCAGGATTTATCAAGAAAAAATTTAAGTCTTGATGTTCTTAATGTTGGCTTTATACCTGAGTCTGCTGCAATTGCCCGTTCGGTAAATCAGATGGTTCCTTTTATTCATTTTGAGCCTGATGGGTATGCATCAAAACAGATGGCTCTTGTTACAAAAACATTGGCTTCAGATTATTCTCAATTTGCATCATGACCTGACAGCTTTTTATCTTTAGAAAAAAGAACAGTTGACAACAGTGCAATTCCGGCAACTGAGAGTATTAAAATAGTTTCAATTGATACCGCGTCCTGTGGTCTGGCGAGGGACGCCAGTCTGTTTCCTGCTGCAGAATAAAGAAGAACCACTGGCAGATCTCCCAATATGGAACCAGCTATAAAGTGAATGTATTTAATCTGGCTTAAGGCTGATATTATTGTAATTGGTCCATATGGAAGGGTTAAAACCAGCCTGAGGGCAGCAACCGATGCAATTGGATGTTTTTTGATTCTAACTTTTATATGTTCGGCTCTGGCATTTGAATATTGGTTAAATCTGCTTTGTGAAATCATCTTAATAAAATAAAAAAGCAGAGTTGTCCCTGTGATAACACCTGTTATTGTCACAAATGAACCTGCTGCCACCCCAAGGAGTGCTCCGGAAACAATAGTGAATATCCCTTTAGTAGGCAGAGAAAATATCATTCCGATTGCGTGTATTGCAAACAGAATAACGAGGGTTAACATTTGCTGTTTGTTTGATTCTTTAACCAGTTTTAAAGTGTAGAATTTTATGGAATCAAAGTTGAGATAGTGTGATGATATAACCCAGCTTGTAATTATCAGAGCTATGAATAATATTAAAAGTATGTTTTGAGTTTTTGTTTTTATCATCCGGGTATTGGCAAAATAAGGTGTAATTGGCAGAGCTATAAATTATGAATTTTCTTTACTTGCTGTATCTTTTTCTGCCTCTGTGACATTTGTAATTTTCAACTTCAGCTTTTTGGAGTCATTCTCATTATGAACAAATTTTATATTGGTTGTAATTTCAAGTGAGAGATTTGATAAAACTTTGAGCATCTCTTTTGAGATGTCAGTATTTTCGAGATATTTTTTAACTTCTTTTGAAATTATTCCAACTGCTGCATGTTTGGTTTCATCAACCTGACTTAAAATATATGTTAAAGCCTCTTTGGGGAGTTTAAGGTCTCCTACTACATTTTTAACACGTTCTTTCCATGAATCGCCAATCACTTTTTCAAAAATTGTCTCTTCCTCTTTTTGTTTTTTTTCATTCACTGGAAACTCTCTTTCTATTTATGATAGACAGGCTGGGGAGGCAGACTGTTTAGATTTTCTCCGTTTTCATCAGAGTCATCTGTTTGATTTTCAACTTTTTCCGGTGTGTTATCTTCTTCAAAGGTATTCTTGTTTTCTTCAATATCAGCATCTTTAACTTTTGGAGCTTCTATAGGTCGCATTGCAGAACTTTTGGGAGGAATATCTTTTTTTTGTGACTTTTTATTTGGTGACGAAGATTGTGACCGGGGATAATTAAATTTTGTTACCCCCATAGACTCTTTTCTCCTGAGGCTCTGGCTGTGTTCTTTAAGTCTTTGTGGATTGCAGTTGAAAATTGTTACACCGATACCTGTACCTCCTGTACCGCCGCCACTCTCCCCCCAGGTATACGAAGAGTGAAGAACGCATCTTTGCAAACCATAATCGTAATAAACGGTATATAGAGGGGTTGTATGAATTGGTTCGAGCATAGGGTCATCTTTAGCTGCTTTTATAAAAAAATTCTGGGACTGCAAAGGAGAGCTGCATCCCATAAATGACCATAAAATAACAAATAAAAATAATGGTGAATATTTAAATAATTTTAACATTAAACTGTTTCCTGCTCTTTAAGATCATTATTATCTGTTTTGATAATATTTTTATTTCCTGTGTTGGATATTTTTATCAGCTGACTGGTATTTTGTAACTCTTTTTTTAGTCTCTCATTTTCTTTAATCATGATATTGATATCAAAATCTCTTCTTTTTACTCTTAAATTAAACAAATATAAGGCAGTCAGTAAACCTGCTGCAAACCCTGAAAACAGAGCAAAGCTTAGAGGTGTTTCATATGAAAATGCAACTGCTCCCTGTTTCCATGGGTAATTTGGTATATTTATTCTTGTCCACTCCAGATTGCTCAAAATAAAAAGCAGTGTGAACACAATCATAAAAAGAGATAAAATCGAAAAAATTATTATCTTGAATATTGAGATTTTACTGTTTGTCATTTGGGACATCATTATATATTATTAAAATGGGGCAGAAGCTGTTCATATGTATTATCCAGATGCCCGGGGAGAATAGAACACTCATTTAATACGGGCATGAAATTTGTATCTCCTGTCCATCTCGGGACTATGTGCATATGAATATGCTGATCAATTCCTGCTCCTGCTGCCTTGCCGATGTTTAACCCCATATTTATCCCCTCTGGAGAAATGGCTTTTTTAATGGCTGTTTGAGAATCTACAACCAGTTTAAAAAAAGATTCTGCCTCAGAAGATGACAGTTCTTCAAGTGATTTTACATGCCTCACAGGGGATACGAGTATATGTGCGTAAGAGTAGGGGTATTTGTTTAAAATTGTAAATTCATTTGTTCGAGCTGCAAGCACCCTGAATTGGCTGTTTTTTTCGGGAATATTGCCTGCCGCAAGGCAGAAGACACATTCGTCGGTTTTCTCTTCTAATAGATATTCCATCCGCCAGAGGGCCCAGAGTCTCGTTGTCATTTTTTGTACCTGCTGTAAAAATTGGGGAAATCAGAATGCAAATTTACTCTTTTTCTTCTTCAGTTTTTGCTGCTTCACCTTTTTTAGGCTTACGCTGACCAGAGAGGTCAACTTCTTCATCTTCATCAAACACGCTTACTGAAATTGATTGAGTTAAATCGTTATAGGTGGCACTAATTGTTGTATTGCCTGATTTTTTACCAACCATTTCAACATAGCTTCTTGGATAATCACTGCCTGTAGGATCTTTAATATCTTTAACACTTACAACTGTAGGGTCTTCAGATGTCCATGTAGGCTTGTAATCTTTTATATAAGCATCTTTTTCGCTTACAACCCATGCTGAAACGTCATTTTTAACCTGTCCTGTCCATAAACGGAGTTTTTCGTGTGTCAATTTAATATCAGATGCAATTTCAACTTTGACTTTTGCATTTTTCTTAATATCTTTACCTACTATTTCAACTTCAACCTCATCTTCTCCAGAAGAGACAGCTGTAACTTTACCGTCATTTGTAACTTTTATTATTTTTAAATTAGGACAGAAGAATGTCATTGCCACTGGATCTTTAATGGGGGTTCCGTTGGCATCAACTGCAGTTGCCTTAATCTGAAGTTCTGCTGAAGGGCTTTCAAGCACATATAGTTCTTTATCAAATTTAATATCAACAGGTTCTGGAGAGCAGGCACTTAAAGCTATAGATGCTAAAACTGTTACTATTAAAAGATTGATTTTTGTCATTGATTTAGTCCTTTTGTTAGTTTTATACATTTTGTAATTAATACCTCTAAATCCTTTGTTTAGTCTACTAAATATTATTTCTTATTAATTATTGAAAAAAACATAAATTTATTAGTGCGTGAAAATAACGCACTAATATTAGTGAATGTAGAAAAAACACGCATCATTTACAGCCTCATTAAATTTTTTTTATTATGCTTTCACGATTTAATTAAAAAGTGCGTCAATATTTTACTTCTTAAGATTATTAATATCATTTTGTGTTTTTTTAACAAAAAAAAATTTAAAATTTTAACACAAATTTATAACTGGATTTTTTTTAATATGCCCGTAAATGTTATGCATAATGATGCTGATACTCTGTTCAGGAGTTTGGTGAAATAAATAAATATCAGATTGGCACTAATCTTGCTTAGGTTATTGGGGCGCAAGATGCATCAATCAATATTTTAATCTAAGGAGAGCAAATGACACAGTACCAGTTAAAGTCAAATATTGTTGGGAGCGGGGAAAAGCTTACCAGAGTATTAAAAAAAGCGGGAAAAATCGTTAAAACGGATTGTACGGTTTTGGTTACCGGTGAGACTGGAACGGGTAAAGAACTTATAGCAAGAGCACTACACAATGACAGTGATCGCAGCAGTAAAAAATTTATTGCTATAAATTGTGCAGCGATTTCAAAGGATCTCCTTGAAAGTGAATTATTTGGTCATGTACAAGGTGCATTTACAACAGCTGTTAGAAGTCGTGAAGGAAGTTTTCAGGCTGCTGATGGTGGAACATTGTTTTTAGATGAGATTGGTGAGATGCCACTTGAACTTCAGGGTAAAATTTTAAGAGCTCTCCAGTTTAAAGAGTTTACTCCTGTTGGTGATACAAAATTAAGAAGAGTTGATGTTAGAGTTATTGCTGCTACAAATGTAAATCTTGAGCAGAAAGTACAGGACGGTTTTTTTAGAAGTGATCTTTATTACAGATTAAATGTAGTAAAACTTGAACTCCCTCCCTTGAGAGAGAGAATGGAAGATCTTCTGCCTCTTGTAAATCATTTTGTTAAAAAGGCAAGCCATCGCTATACTCGTGATGCTCTTCCGGTAAGTGACAGCGCAATGTCACATCTTCAATCATATAACTGGCCAGGAAACGTAAGAGAGCTTGAAAATGCAATTGAGCATGCGGTTTTAATGAGTGATGGAGATGAACTTGTAATAGAAGATTTTCCTCCAATGGCATCAATTTCTTCAAGCGATGTTGATGAATTTTTAAGACCGCTTACTGATGAGGGAATTGATCTTGGTGCAGCTCTTAGAAAAATTGAAGCTCATTATATTGACGAGGCATTGGCACTTACAGTTGGAAATAAAAATAAAGCGGCTTCTCTTTTAGGTCTTAACAGAACAACACTTGTTGAAAAACTTAAAAGAGGAGTTCTGGAAGCTGTCTAGCGGCCAGGCATGTTGCGTCAGCAACCCCTCTTGAAAGTGTCACTTCATTGACAAAAAAAACTCCATTAAATAAAAAATTGTCGTAAATAAAGGGTTTAAAAAAATATAAATTTGGCACAAAGTTTGCGTTAATTATGTTTTGATGAACTGTTTATACACATACAAAAGATTCAAAATAATTACCGCTGCTGTAATTGCAGCTTTATTATCCCTGTTACCTTTTAACGTTAAAGCTGTTGAAGAAGGACCATGGTTTTTTGATAATTTAACTGTTCTTGATATTCCGTCAGTGACAAGCGATGTTTTTAATTCGGATGATGAGCGTGGTGTTGTTTTTATATTTTCATCATTTAATAATGTAATCAAAAATCAGTTTACAGCAGCAATTGAAAAGTCTCCCTTGTTATACAGGTATGTTGATAATCTGAATATGCCCGGAAAAACAGTAATTGAGGTTTTCTCAAATGAACTTCCAATAGATTTTGCAGTTAGAAAAATTAAAGGAAATGAGCAGATTCTAATAGGAACAGTAAATAATGGATATACTCTTTATAAAATTCTAAAGCCCGCAATGGAGTTATCAAAGGTTCCTGAAGGTATAGCTGATCTTCTTGTTAAAGGAAAAGTTACAGAGTCAAATATACTTATAATAAACTACATTGAATCACTGAAAAATGAGAAGAAAAAACTTTCTAAAACCACAAAAGCAATCTTTGAATTGATTAACACTTTTTCTGATCTCTCCAATGCTTCAAACTGTAATATCAGCGACAGTGATTTTGATTTGAATAATGTTGACGATGCTCTTTCGGAGTATTTAAGAGCTTATTGTCATTATTCAATTAATAACTTGAATGAGGCTGCGCTGGCAGTAGGAAAACTCATTAATCCAAAGGTTAATTCAATAATCCTCGACGTAGCTACTACATTGAGCAACAGAATTATCTTTAAAAGAATTCTTGAAGCAGACAGACATAAAAGTCCACTTGAACTCGCTATCGGGGTAATGAAAAATGAACACGAAATTATTAAAACTGATGGAGTTGTTTGTACTTATCAGTCGGTTGTAAGGACACTTCAGAACAGCGGATTCGAATCAGTCCTTGGAAGCGCTGCATTATATATGGTCACAAATTTTAATGATAGAGAATTAAATAGATATGCATCTTCTATAGTAATGTCTTTTTACAGTTCCGGAATGAATGTACGGGCAGAGGAGTCAGCTTCTTTTTTTATTGCTCAGAAGGGTATTGATAAATATTCAAAAGGGGAACTTTTAAAAGTAAGAGGAATGACAAAACTTCAGGATGGAAGCTGGAAAGCTGCAGAAGATGATTTGAGTGAGGCAGAAAAAATATTGGGATTTCTCCCTGTTGAAGCAGCCCTGTCTAAAGTGGAATCAGTTTTAAGAACAAGAGATTATTATGGAACTGAAAATTATACAGGAGAACCGCTTTCCACCACCCTTGAAGAAAATCTTAAAAACACAAAAGGAGAGCTTTTAGCATGGTCAAAACGTTTATATGGAGAGGCTTTGCTAAAAGAGGGTAAACTACCACAATCTGAAATTTTACAGGGGATACCTTCAAATACTCTTTATGAAGATGCACAG
>JAFGVO010000012.1 GCA_016937935.1 Deltaproteobacteria bacterium
AACCCACAAACCTTGGGGTATCAAGACACCAAAAGTGTTTTTTAAAGCGCACATCAGGCGGATTAGCCTGCAACGCAATTAGCTCTTGTTATATAATGTGGTTTTTTTTGTGTGCATTAGTATAATTGCAAGGGTTTTGATTTAGTAAGCCTTTGGTTTTATAAATTTTGAGGAGTTAATCATGAATAAATATTTTAAATTCTTTTTTTTATCAGTTGCTTTAACTTTGGCAGCATGCAGTACTGAAAAGAAAAATAATAATTCAGGTAGTTCTGATTCAGATAGTTCTATGGATACTGCGACAGCAAACTTTAAAGACACCACAACTGATTCTTTAGATTCATCCGGCATTATAGTTGATACGTCTTTAGATTCTTCTGATACATCAACTGAATCTTCAGATACGTATACTGATACTGTTGACGGCAGTTACACAAAAGATGAGATGAGTCAGATTGCTTGTGATATGTTAAAAGAATGTAACGATGCAGAGTACATATTATCTGGCGGAGATGAGGGATGTTCCGTAACATTTAAAACAAATTATTTTACAAATACCTGTGATATTTATCATGCTGATAAAGCGTTTATGTGTGCAGAAACTATAAATACCTGTGATAAATTAATGGCTGAACTTAATCAGACTGCAGTAAATGTTCAGTGTGATGCCATGTGTGAGGATTTTAGTGATAGTGACAGTATCGATGATACTGGTAGTGATACAACGGTTATAACTTTGGAAGGATCAGTATCTCTTTATGATAGTGCGCAGACTGGTGGAACCGGTCATGTTTGTGTTGGTCTTTTTACCGGAGGCTGTCCTGATATGTTGTCGCCAACAATTCCGGAACCAATAGCCGGAGGGGAATATTCAAATGTAGCATTGGATGATACAAGTGATGTGCAGCAGTACAGTATTGACTTATCTGAAAATATGAGTCCAGGAACTTATGGCCTGGGCGCTCTGTTTTTATTAACTGACGGTGTTGACTGTACTTCAATGCCTCAAAGTGGCGACTATTACGGGTGTAATGAATTTAATGTTACAGTTGATAATTCACCGCCTCAGGATATTCCAATTTCTCTTGAATCAACTTTTTAAAATTGCAAAAATTAGAACTGCAAAAATACCTGTTTTGGGCACCTGATAATTATATCAATATCTATAAAGGATATGGTGTTGAGGTCTATAATCTCCTTTCGTGGATAAGTGTAGCCGCTGGAATTTTATATCTGTTTTTATGGTTGAAAAAAAAAGATATCCCTTTAAAGAAAATTTTAATTTCCTTGCTTATTGTCACAGTTGCCGGAGTTGTTTTTACCAGGCTGTTTCATATTGTTTTTTGGGATTTTAATGAATATCTCCTTCATCCATCGAGGTTTTTTCAGATTAGGGCAGGTCGGTCAGTACATGGAACATTGTTTGGGTTTATGATTGGTGCTCTTATTTTATGGAAATATCTTAAAATACCTTTTAGTGAAATTGCAGACAGATTATCTTTATGGCTTATTTTTGGTCTAATGCTCGCAAGGATCGGAAACTTTTATAACAGTGAGATGATTGGTTCACCGTCTGCTTTGCCATGGGCTGTAAGGTTTTATTTCAGTGCTGACAGGGGAGGGACTCCAAGACATCCTGTTCAATTATATGAGTCGTTTTTTGCATTTGTAATTTTAGTGTCAGTTATTGGGGTTTTAATTAAAACTAAAAACAGGAAACCTCTTTTAATTACTGGAATAGTACTAACCGGATTTTTTATAAGCAGATTTATTTTTGATTTTATAAAACATGCTCCCGGACATCTTGCGGGTGATTTTTTGACAACCGGCCAGATGTTAAGTATTCCATTTTTTATTATAGGATTATACATTTTATTAATGATTTTTGTTAACAGACAGAGGAGTCGGGTTTGATTTTTACACTTATTGCATGGCTTTTAGGAGGGCTCGGCATCTTTTTACTGGGTATGGATTTTTCTTCCAAAGGGTTGCGGCATCTTGCCGGGCACAAAATGAAATCAATTTTAACAGCACTTACTTCTAATAGATTAATGGCTCTGATATTTGGTATCATTGCAACTGCTGTTTTGCAGAGTTCAAGTGCTTCTACAGTTATGCTGGTAGGTTTTGTAGAGGCAACCGCAATGACTCTTACACAGGCAATAGGTGTTACATTAGGTGCAAAAATTGGTACAACACTTACAGTTCAGATAATATCTTTTAATTTGTCAGAATACGCCCTTATTCTTGTGGCTCTTGGTTATATATTAAAAATCTGGGAAAAAAATCCCGCATTTCACAGCAGCGGAAATATAATTTTAGGATTTGGACTTATATTTTTCGGCATGGGAATGATGAGTCAGGCAATGACACCGTTAAGGAATATTGAGTGGGTAAAAGATATTCTTATAAATTTAGGCCATAACCCCATAGCAGCAATTATAATTGCGACTCTGTTTACAGGAGTGATTCAGTCAAGCGCTGCAACAATAGGGCTTGCAATTGCACTTTGCTCAAACAATCTAATAACTATAGAAGCTGCACTGCCTCTTGCCTGGGGAGCACATATTGGTACCAGCGCAACGGCATTGCTGGCATCCATAGGAACAGGGAGAGGCGGTAAACAGGTTGCTCTGTCCCACCTGATAGTGAGTGTTACAGGTGTTTTACTGGCTCTTCCATTTCTTGGGTTTTTTATTGATGCTGCAAAGTGGCTAACCAGCATGCAGGGAGGGACATCTACCGCACGTGAGCTTGCAAATGGTCATATGATTTTTACCATTGCAACAAGTCTGACTCTATTATGGTTTGTTAAACCTGTTGAATGGCTTACTAAGAAAATACTTCCCATATCAGAACTGGTAAAAAAGTTTGCACCAAAGTATCTGAATTCAGCCTCTTTATCCATACCTGATCTTGCAATAGATCTTGCTGCAAGAGAAATAACGAGACTGTTTGATATTGTCAACAGTATGTTTACGGTTTCAATAAGTATGCTTGAAGCACCTGAATACTCTTCAATGTCACTGATGGATGAGGAGGATGACAAGGTTGATATTCTTGAAAAATCCATTAGACCTTATCTTGCATCAATTCCTTACGATAATTTAACGCCGCAATTGAATGCCCTTGTACATGCTTATATTTATATCGTTCAGGATCTTGAAAATATTGGTGATATAATTACAAAAGAGATTGCTCATGCATCTAAAAAACTTGATAAGCGTGACCTTGAGTTTTCAAAACAGGGCTTAGACGAAATCAGAGAGTATCATTTAAAACTTGTTGAAAAATTTCAGGCAGTAAAAGATGCTGTAAAAAATCTGGATGTAAATGGTGCAATAAAAATTATTGAAGATACAGAGGCTGACAGACTGTTTGAGCGAACATTAAGATGGAATCACATTGAACGTCTTCATAATGGTTTAAAAGCATCTGTTGAGACAAGCGCATGGCATTTAAGTGTTTTGGGCAACTTGAGATCAATTAGCGAGAAGCTTGATGATATATCAATGATTATTGTTGATGAAGTTAAATCCTGAAAGTTGCATAGGCAATAGATGAAATTTATGTTTAAAAAGTCATCAGGTAAACTTGTTTTAAATAAATCTGATTGGGTTGATTATTTAATAATCCCATTTATTTTTTTATTATTGCTTATTCCATTTAGTATCCTTAAAAATGCATATATCTGGGACGATCTGTCTTTTATAAATAATAAAGTTTTTTCTGATAATAAGAGCTTCTTTGAAGTTATAACAAATCTGTTCTGGCAAAATTCTTCTCACAAAGATTACAGTGAATTTCAGCCACTCTTTCGTCCTGTAACATCTTTGCTTTTATGGATTGAAGGAAAACTTTTTAATAACTGGTTACCTGGTTTTCATCTTGTTTCAGTTTTACTTGGTTTTTTAATCGGGTTTCTTGTGGCAAACATCTCTTCTGTTTTAATGAAAATCAAGAGCCCCGGGTTTTACTTTTTTATTATTTCATTAGTGGTTCTTCACCCTTTAAATGCCGAAATAATATCTTTAGCCGTAAACATTTCTGACTATCTGGCTCTTATTTTCTTACTGATTTCACTAAAATTAAATTTAGAATATCTGCAAAATAAAAGAGGCCGTGTTTCACTGATAATCTACAGTTTAATGCTGTTTTTTGCCACTGCATCCAAAGAGTTTGCTGTTCTTGGGTTACTGATTCCTCTTTTGTCCATAAGCATTTTAAAAGCCGTTAATATTGAAAGCTCTTATACTCTTTTAAAAGATAAATTTCTTTTGATTGCATCTTTATTTCCAGTGTTGCTTTTTTTAATTTTACGGTGGCTGGTTATCGCAGATGGTTCGTTCGATAAGATAGATTTTTCCATTTTTTTCAATTCAATAATATTTTTACTGCCTCTTTTATTATTCCGTATATTTGCCCCTGTTCCATCTGGTGCACATATCTATATAGGTTCTTCTAACTATATGTGGATAGCAGCCTTTGTCATTATTTCATTTCTAATGATTTTTACCGCGTGGAGAGCCTATAAAAATAGAGTATCTTTGCCACTATGGGCTATATTATCAATTGCCGCAGTGATTATTGTTTTACCTTCATTTTTAGCTGCCGCAAAAATTGGTGATCAAATAGTAATTCCGGTCAGATATTTTTTTGCAGGCTTACCTTTTGTTATTATTGGACTCATTCCAATATTAAACAGATTCTGGCAGGTTACTTTTTATAAAATTTTAATGGTTATTGCGATAGCTCTTTTTTCTATGCTCTTTTTTATTAGAGCCGGAGAGTGGGAGTCGTCATTAAAGTTCAGTAGGGCAGAAGCAGTATATCATCCGGATGCTTTTTATGAAAATGACAACTATATAAAGATGCTAATTAACATGGAGCATTATGATGAAGCCATGCATGAGGTTGAAAAAATGCAAACTTCATCATTGTTCAATAATAACAAAGTTAAAGCTCAAGTATATTTTTATAAAGCCAGAATTTTAGGGGACCATTTTAAAAATATGAATACTGCACTTGTTGAAATTGAAAGAGCAATTGAGTTAAACCCATCAAATTTGCAATATATTTACGAATATGCATTTCTTTTATTAAAATCCAATGATGAGTATAAAGCACTTCAAATTTTAAATGATGCACTTTCTTCAAACTATTTTAACAATTCTCAAAAAGATGAAATCAAAAAAAAGATAAAGTTCATTAAAAGGTAAAATTAAAAAGTTGAACTTATTGAATAACTTTTTGACATCCTGGACCTGTCAAGATGCTTTTACCACCTGTTTGCGGGGTCACATTTATCTGGGTTGAAATCCGTTCTTTTAATTTAGGTACATGGGATATAATACCTATAAGCTTACCATCGTGGTGAAGAGACGCGAGGGTTTCCAGAGCTGTTTCAAGAGTCTCTTCATCAAGGGTTCCAAATCCTTCATCTAAAAAAAGTGTGTCCACTTTAACATTGCGGCTGGCCATCCTTGAGAGACCGAGGGCAAGGGTAAGGCTTATTATAAAGCTTTCACCACCGGACAGATTTTTTGTAGATCTTATTTCTCCCCCTTGATAACTGTCTATTACATTGAGTTCAAGGGATTCATTGTTGTCAGAAATGAGAATGTAACGATCACTCATTTTTTCAAGCTGACTGTTTGCATGGGATATGAGGAGCATAAATGTGAGGCCCTGTGCAAATGTCCTATATTTTTTTCCATTAGCTGATCCGATTAGATTGTTAAGCCTGTTCCATCGGTTATATTCAATTTTATATTCTTCAATTACTGTCTTCTTTTCTTTTAATCGCTCTTTAGCAAGAGTGTTTTCACCTAGTCTGTGCCTGATAAAAGAGATAGATTCTCGCAACTGTTTCAGTATATTTTCAAGTTCAGTAAATCTAGGCAGAAGCTCATCAGTTGTCTTATATGTTAATTTTTTTTCAATTTCAGTGTTTAGGCGTTTTATGCGATCATTTTGTCTTGCTGTAAGATCTATAAGCGTATCATCAAGATATTTTGCTTTTTTCTTAAGACTGTTTATCTCGTCAGCAGAGAGTCTGGCTTCAATAAAACTTTTTTCATCCAAAAAACCTGTATTTTTAAGTTCTGTTTCAAAATCAATATTAAGTTTTTCAAGCTCAATTTTTCTGTTTGAAATCCGGTCTTCAAGGAGATTAACATTGCTGTTTGCAGATATTAAATTTTGTTCGATTTTATTGAGAATACTCCGGGCAGTTTTTTCAGCCAGTTCACAATTTGTAATTTTATTGTTTAGATGAAGCTCTTCATGATCAGGAATTTTGTCCCCGTATAATTCAGTTCTTTTTTCTAATTCAATTATTAATTCATTTTCTAAAATCTGGAGACTTTTTTGTTTCTCTTTTAGTGAACTGTTTTCAGTTTTAATAATTGCATCAAGCCTGGCAACTTCGGAAGCCAGGACATTAATCTGTTGTTCAATTTTAAGGGCTTTATCAATATATTCATGCCATGTTAAAAGACGTTTTTTTAACTTTTCAGGCAGTGACAAAATTTCAAAATCGTCAATTTCTGTTATGCCCAGTGGTTTGAGCTTCGAAGTTACAGACAGTTTTAAATTTTCAAAAACTGTTCGCTCTTTTACAAGTGAGTTATCAATGTCTAAAAAACTTTTTGCAGCAGCATTTTTATCACTTTCAGCTTTGGCTTCGAGTTTTTCGCTGTCAGTCAGATTGTTGCGAAATGTTAAAGCTTGTTCTTCGAGAGCTTTAATAAGGTCTTCACTTTTTTCAACCTTGTCAATCTCTTCAGTAAGTGTCTCAATCTCTTTTTCAGTATTATCTTTTTTGGGAATATTTCCACTTGCATATGGATGTTCTTCTGCGCCGCACAATGGGCAGGGAGTCCCGTCAACAAGTTTGGAACGGTGCTCTTCAAGCTCAGAAATTTTTGTAAGAAAAGCCATCTCTCTAAGCAATGTCTCTTTTTTTGTTCTAAGTTCCCTTGGAAGTCTCTCTCCAAGTAATTTATTCAAAGCACTTTTTTCAAGTTCGAGTTTTTTTAAAATTTCATTAATTTTCTCTTTTTTTAATTGTGCCTGATATTTGAAGTTTTCATATTTTGCTTCAGCCTCTTTAAGGATGTCTCCTGCATTTTTTTTATCTATCTTTTTTTGAGCAATTTCTTTTTGAATTACAATAAGAGAATTAAACTGTTCTTCAACTAAAGCAAGGCCGCTAACCAGCCACTCATCTGCCATATGTTCTTTTTGATATTTTGAAACATTCTTGAGATTTTTATTTTGAGTGTTCAGCTTTTCATGTTCTTTTTTAAGTGTTTTATTCTTGGAATCAATTTTCTCACTATCTTTTACCAGCTTCTCTTTTGCAAAATTAA
>JAFGVO010000067.1 GCA_016937935.1 Deltaproteobacteria bacterium
ACCGGGCCATGGCTAAAAATCGGCTCGGACCGATCCCCTCATAAATCGATATACCTGTCAAAATAGCCTACAGCGCAATTAGCTCTTGTTCTGCCTTATTTCAATAAAATTATGAGAACACTTTTCCATAAAACTTAATTATATATAATCGTAAAAATTTCTGCTATTTACCTCTAATCTGATAAATCTGTTTATTGATAAAGGATGTCTATGATTAAAATGAATATTACAAGATATGTACCAGGTGAGTTTGCTGTGTTGTTGTTCGGAATATCACTAATGCTTTTTATTCTCCCTGGGTGTTCTGATGACAACCCAGGTACCAGGGATGACCAGGACAGTGATTTGCTGGATAGTTCTGATACGGGGGATGATACTGATACTTCTTCTGATTCTATTAATGATACGGAATTAAATCCTTTGCCCCAATTGCCTGAGCCCGAATATATAATTCCGGGTACCAGATATTATGTTGATGCAGTTTCTGGATCTGATGAAAATCCCGGTACAAGTGAAGAGCCGTTTTTGACTCTTGATTTTGCTGTTACTAAGGTTAAAGGAGGGGACGGATTGATTCTTCGGGACGGGGATTATGGTAATTTCTCTTTTGGCGCAGAGGATGCAGCTCCCATAGCCGAAGTGTTTGACGATTGGGTAACTATTAAAGCGGACGAAGGGGCAGCTCCTTCTCTTGGAAATGTGGAGCTTGGAATCTGGAATAAGAACGGCTATCTTCTGGAGTTCAGCGAATCTGGAAACAGTGATTTGCGGTTGCGTTTTGATGGTATTACAATTAACAACAATTTTTCTGTACTTGGCAGCCGATACGTTGAAATCAGAAATTGTCTCATAAAACAGGAAGGGGCCATTGAAGATCTGGATCCGGAAACAGATTGTCTCTCTCTAATGAATGGACAGTATATTACCGTTTTAAACAGTGAGATAACAAATTGTGCTGTGGGTGCTTCGCTGATGACCCGTGATCTTGTATTCAGCGGCAATGAAATCCACCATACAATTCATGATGGTATAAAACTCTACGGTGGAGAAAACATGTTGATTGAAGGGAATGCAATTCACGATCTTGATGATGGTCTTACAGATGATGATCCTGACCCCACCGGAAGAAATCGTCATGTGGATGGAATTCATATGCATACAATTATCCACGAAGGCGGGTATGATAATCCCCGCTGGGCAGGCGGCGCGACCAATGTGGTTGTTCGCAGTAATTTTTTCTATCATATTGAGGCTATGGATGTGATGATTAATCAAAATGACTGGGATGGAAGCTGGGGTGATTTTGTGTGGGAGAATAATATTTTTGCACCATCCACAGGGCTTATGTTCATTGTCGGAAGTTCATTTGAGCGTTTTGTATTCAGGCATAATACTGTGCTTTTCACCCCTGATGATATTTGGCAGAGCCACTTTGGTCGTACTATGGGAGAAGCAGACATGCTGACAAACCCGGCAAGTTCCGCCTACTATGTACAGGTTTGGGGAAACCCGGCCAGCAACGAGTTTTACAATAATATAATGGCCAGTGCGTCAAATGGACTTACCCAGGATGAGGGAATCGTCGACAGTAATCTGTTTTTCACCTCTGGTGATGATGTGCCGTACAAAGCAATAAATGGATCTTTATCTGACTATCTTAACGCCGGAAATCTTCCTGGAGTATTGGAGGCAGGAAGCAGCGTAATTGATGCAGGAACAGACCAGTACGAAATTTATGAAACAGATATTTTCGGCACCCCCCGTGACACAACCCCGGATATAGGCGCTGTTGAGTATCAGTAGATAATATTGTAAAAATAATAGAAGCTTGTAAAAAGATATAAAATTATCTGTAAGAAATGGAGAACTTGTCTGATGAAACAGTATTTAGGGATGTTTTTGATTTTTTTTGTGATGGTAAGTTGGGGGTGTTCTTCTGATAAAGACAATACTGACGGAGGTGACGATTATTTTACCGGGGATGTTCAGCCCATTGATCCGTCGTGTACAAGTGTCAGATTAACCGAGTATGATGCGGGTACCAGTGGCTGGTGTGAATTTAGTACTACCCATGATATTCTTCCGGATTTTGTAAAAGAGGGAATGCATTTTGCTATTGCAGAACCATGGGCCGGCAGTTCTTTTGGTGGTGAATTTGGAGAAGCGTGCGGTGAGTGCTGGCAGGTTGATACTATTTACGCCACACAGATCTTGATGGTTACCAATCTGTGTCCAATTGAGGGTAATCCCTTGTGCTCAGGAGGGAACTTTCATTTTGATCTTTCAGGAGCGGCAGCAGATAAACTGGGGCATTAAGGGCTTACCGAAGCCAGTGTCAAGCGGGTTCCGTGTCCTGTTACCGGTAATATATATGTTCAGGTTAATAATTCAAACGAGTGGGGGTACATGCGGCTTGCATTTATTAATCATGCAATTCCTGTGAGGAGTTTTGAGGTTAAAGTGGAGGGAGGGGATTGGATAAAAGGCAGCAGAAGTGGTGGTGCCTATGAAATTAAAGGCGGCCCCACACCCTCGGAAGGGGCGGGGATGATTTTTAGAGTTAAAAGTGCAGAGGGAGAGATTGTAACATCTACAAATACAGTGCCATTTTTACCGGACAATGGAAGCATTCATGATTTAGGTGTACAGTTCACTCCTAAATACAAATCAGATCAATCATGCGAATTTGTTCCTCCTGCAGATGTTTACAACGACAGCTGGGGAGGCATTGACAAAGTGGTATGGCGTCCCAATCCCTGGAAAGATCATATAAAGATAAACGAGAAGACATCTGGTTGTTATGAAAAATCATCATCCTGCCTTGAAGTTTTAATCATGGCAAAATGGGAAGGTGCCCACTTCTACTATGGACAGCCTTTTCCTTTTGATACATTTGGTAAATTAAGTGTGGCTGTTAAATCCGTTTCCGGTAAAGGAACAATAACCATTATGCCAAATGGTCCCCATGGAGAATGCACCGAGACAGAAATAACAGTAGATGACACCTGGCAGGAAATAACAATAGATCTTGCAGCTGTATGTACAAACGTAGATTTATTAAACACAGTAACAGTAAAAAATTATTCCGAAGATTTTGATTTCATTCTCGACAAAATACAATTTGAATAATCTGCTTATAAGATTTGAATTAGGTAATTTTTTCTTTTTATCTAAATGGTGTGTTTCGTTGAAAATTAAACAAGTTTAAGTTCCAGGTGTTTTCCAAGGCTTTTCGCTACTTTGTACATAGTTGCAAGGGTAATGGATGGATGTTCGGGATCAAGAATTCTGTTTAAACTGGATCTGCTGGTTTCCATGCGTCTTGCCAGTTCAGTTCTGGTAATGTGCTGCTTCTCCATCTCCTGTGCAATTTGCCATGCAAGTATACGTTTTTGTGCTTCAAGAGTTGTTGTTTCAAGCAGACCTTCTTCTTCTAGAAAATCGTCAAAGGAAGTTCCTACACTCATTTTTTGTTTTTTCTTTTCCATAAGTTTTTGCCTTTCTACTTCATACAGCTGATTAAAAAGTAATTGATTTTTTGCGATTCAATGCAATTTCAATTTCTCCTTTAGGTGTTTTTTGTGTCTTCTTAATGAAGCCGTGAAGTAAAATTATTTTATCTTCATGTATATAGAATATAACTCTGGCAATTCTTCCATCAGAAATATTAGAGCGAATTTCCCATAAACCTTTGCCAAGAGATTTGCATGTAGGCATCCCAATAGGCCATCCATACTCAACTGTTTTAATATCAGTACCGACAATTCCTCGGTCATTTTTATGTAAACGCTTAAGCCAGTCTTTTACAGGTTCACGCCCTGATTCTGTCTTTACAAAGTAGGCTCGTAATTTTTTTTCCTCAGACACCATTATTTAAATGTACCTATTTTGGTACACAGTGTCAAGTCAGAGTGAAAAAAATAATATGGCAGGGGTTGAATGGCTGTGGGGAATGAATGGTGAAACAGGAGCAATTTTAACAGCTGTTCAGGTAAATATCGGCGCAGCATATAGGTTTTAAATTGCATGAAATATATTGCCGGGAGTCTTCGTAATATAATTAACTATTTAAATTTCACATAAGTTGTTGTGTTAATTGTGGTTATTTTTTTTAATTTAAAATATGGTTGATTTGAATTTTTTTAAGAGAGTTGCCACATGTTAAAAATTGTTAGAAGTGATAGTTTAAATTCCCTTTTAGATGAGTTGTCTGCCGAGCTTGAGTTTGAAAATGAGCTTTTTAAAACTCCTGTTATAGCTGTCCCTGGCGGGATTGGGCAGACTGTTGAGGAGGGGCTTGCACGTCGGCTTGGGATTTTTATGGGGGAGGTTTCTTCTGTTAAATCTGTTGTTGAGTCTGTTCTGGTTTTGCCTGAAAATGAAATTGGTGATGAAATTGGTGTTAATGATGAAAGTTCTCTGTTTTCAACAGACTCATTATTGTGGGCTTTATATAAATCTGTGACCCTGATTTTAAAGGATTTTCAAGATGCTCTTTTAAGTGAACATGAAATTAACATTGAAGGTCTTCATGAAATTATTGATTATTTTAAACAGGATATTCGGCCTAAAAGAGTAATTGAATTTTGTGAGATTATTGCCTCTGTTTTCAGTGAGTACCTCATGTACAGACCAGTTATGCTTGAAGATTGGGAGAGTGAGACTGTAAAAGGGTGGCAGCCTTATCTGTGGAGGGAGATTCTTAATATACTGGGAAGTAATCATCAGGGCAAAACCGGGCTTCTGTTTTTTAAGACATTAAAAAAAGGTAATTATAAAAAAGAGGATATTGGGAGATATATTCATCTTCAGTCAGATTGCTGTACATGGATGATTCCTAAAAGAATTTATATAATTGGAGTTACATCTCTTAGCCCTTTTTATCTTCAGACTGTTGTTGCTCTTTCTACAGTTGTTGAGGTCAGTATGTTTTTGCCTGTGTTAAGCAGGGAGTATTTTTTTGAAGGTCAAAATTTTAAAAATCGGGAGTTCTCAAACGGAATGTGGGCAATTGCGGGCAAGACAGCATCAGTGTTTCACTCTCTTATTGCTGATTATACCGGGGGTATTGATATTATTGAAAAAGAGATATTTGAGAATGAGTACAAGAATGATTCTCTATTAAATCTAATAAGAGCAGATGCCTTTAATTATGCAGAAGTCGATAGTGATGTCCCTTTAAGAAAAATAAAAAGAGATGATTCAATTGCAGTTCATCTTTGTCATAATCAGTTAAGAGAGGTTGAAGTTTTAAAAGATCAGCTTCTTAACATGATTGACGAGGATGGTATTGCTCTTGAGGATATTATCGTGATGGCTCCAAATATGGGTGAGTATGCCCCATATGTAGATGCTGTTTTAGGAAGCAGTGCAGGGCACTATATTCCACACAATATATCTGATACGGGTGACACAAAACTCTTTGGAACTTTTGAGTTGGTAGAGCGTCTTTTAAACTTGAGTGAAAGCCCTCTTTATCCTGAGGAGCTTTTTGATATTTTAAAAATTGAGCAGGTGCACACAAGCTTTAACCTGAGTATGGATGATGTTGATGTCTGTTATCAGTATGTTAAGACCGCCGGAATAAAAGGGTATTTAGATTCTAAAAATCGCGCAGAAAACAATCTTGCAGAGTTTAATGAGAGCACCTGGAAATTTGGTCTTGATCGCCTTCTTCTTGGAATTGCAGTTTCATGTGAGGATGTTGTAATAAATAAACTGACACCCGTTGATGTAACGGAGGGTAAAAGTGCATTAGCCCTGGGGCGGTTTTCAAAATTCTGCTCAACCATTTTTTCTTTTATAGGCCAGTGCAAAAAATCTAAAAGCGGTAAAAACTGGGGGCTGGCTTTTACTGATATTTTAATTGAAATGACCGGTCGAAAGGATTTTGAAGCTCCCGGCAGAAAAAATATTATCAAGAGTGATACTGAGACTGCTGCGGTGATAGAGGTATTGCAATCTGTAACTGCACTTATTGATAAAATACTTCCTGACGAGAAAATTGATTACAATGTTTTTAAAAGGGAATTTTCTAAAAAAATTATTTCTCGATCAAAAAGATTTACCGGAGGCGGAGGAGTTCTGTTTACCTCTTTTACCCATCTCAAGGGAGAATCTTATAAGCTGGTATATCTTTTAGGTATGGAAGAGGGAAAATTTCCAGCAAGAAGTCATAATATAAAATTTGATCTGATAAAGCTAAAACCACAAAAAGGTGGCAGGGATAATGTTCAGGATCAAAGGTACATGTTTTTTGAGGCTGTTATGGCTGCAGAGAAGCGGCTTATAATATCTGGAAGCTCACTTGATCTTAAACATAATATGGAGAGACCTCCAGCCGGGGTTATTTCAGATTTTTTCAACTATATTGACAGTACTATATGTTTTGACAACACAGAAGATCTTGATACAGATAATAAAAAAATAAGTGACGAGATAACTTTAAGGCATCCTCTTTATAGTTTTTCTGAAAAATATTTTAAAGGTGACAAAAACTACTTTACCTACAATGATTCCGCTGGAGATGTCTTTGAAGAACTTCCTGAAAGGATGATGTCTGGTTCACAAATAACAGGGGACAACGAAAATGAAGACTCTCAAAAACTGTTTCGGGACAAGGCTAAAAACCTTGCCACGCAGGAGTATTCAAAATTAAATATTTTTGATCTTCTGACATTTTATAAATCTCCGGTTAACTATTTTATTGCCAATATTACAGGTATAAAAATAGAAAATATTGAGGATTCAAAAGAGAGTGGTGACAGTGATTCATTTAATGGTCTGGACAGATGGAAGGTTACTGAGGAGATTCTCAAAAAACTGCCACAGAAAAACATTGATGATATTTTTAATTATTTAAAAGCGGCAGGACATATTTATCCCGGTGCCAGAGGTAAAATAATAACAGAGAGCAGTTTTGTTTTTGCCTCAAATATCAAAAAATGTGCAGATAGATGGACCATGGATGTTTTAAAAACTAGAGTTGATATAGAACTTAATATACCTCTTTTTGAAAATGTTATAAGTATAGTGGGGACTATTGAAAATGTATATGATGATAAAATTGTGGAATACAGCATGACCACTCTTAACGC
The DNA here is from genome assembly GCA_016937935.1 of Deltaproteobacteria bacterium. Taxonomy (GTDB): domain Bacteria; phylum Myxococcota_A; class Polyangia; order JAAYKL01; family JAAYKL01; genus JAFGVO01. The sequence continues at coordinate 7,098 of JAFGVO010000067.1, forward strand.
TTCAAGGCTGCTTATAATGTGGATTAAACACCTTGTTTTATCTCTTTCGAATGGTCGAATTACAAAATCAGTTTTGATTGGACGAGACGTAAAAAATAAAAATGCCATTAAATCAGTAATTTTTTCAACGCCCCCAAACCCGGCAGAAATACTTGGATGGATTCTTGAGTTTTTTATTTACGGACAGATTTTACCCCTTTCGTATTTAAGTGAAGAAGCTTTTTATTATGCTAAGAAACAAATTAATGGAGCAGACGAAACAGAACTTGAAATGTATATGGAAAAA
>JAFGVO010000068.1 GCA_016937935.1 Deltaproteobacteria bacterium
AATTTTTAAACATACACTATACTATTTAAATATTTCAACACTGGAGAACTAAATCAATGAATCAGGATCAGGCCAGAAAAATTATTACTGACTGGATAAAAATAGAATTTGGTAATTTTTTAGAGGTTAGAGAGATAAAAACAGTCAGAAAAGCAACAGGAAGAGTCTGGACTGCAAGTATCTACTGTTCTGCAAAAGAGGGAGATATTTTTGCAGGTGAGATAATAATCAATGAACTTGGAAAACTTCTTAATCCCATTGATACTGACAAAATGATTGATGCTCTGGTAATGGCCAGAACATCAAACTCAACTCCGCCAATTAATCCTTTTGAAGATACAAACAACGATGATGACTTCGGCTCCCTTTCTGACGATATGGATTTTTCTGACCTCACAGGCTCTAAAGACATTCTCAATGATGACGATGTTGATTTTGACAGTGCCTTTGACACTGATTCAATTGAAGAACTTCAAACAAAAGCAAATGAACTGATTATTACAGGCGAACAGGAAAAGCTAATGGAGGCAAGAGATATTCTGCCACGCCTTCTTGTTAATCAGGAGATGCGTGGTCAGGTTCTTCAGCAGATGGCCGAACTTGAGTTTCTTCTAGGGGAACTCGACATGGGTACAAGGCATCTTGAAGGTGCGGCAAGAGAGTATGCAGATATGGCTAATCTTGAAGGCCTGGCTGTAGTTGCGGATCTAGCAACACAGATAATGACTGATGAACAATTTGAAAAAAGCCCAATAAGATCTCTCTTTGATCATTTGAGAAACAGACTTCGTCCCTTAAATATTTTAAAAGATGCTCCGCTTTTTGTCGGCCTTGGAGATGAAGAGCTATTTGCTTTAGAAGGTCTGGCAAAACTTGTTAAAATCGAACCAGGTGACACGGTTTTAAAAGAGGGAGCAATTGCCAGTGAAGCATTTATCATAAAATCAGGAACTCTTTCAATAAGAGTTGAAGAGCCCGACGGTGGCATAAAAATAATTAGGAGCAGTTTTCCTGGAGACTTCATTGGTGAATCAAGCATTATCGGCAAATACGGTGCAACCTGCACAGCGTCTGTAATTGGAGAAACATTTGGCGAGCTTTGGCAGTTTGACGGTCAGGCAATGCGCCTTATGGGTGAAGAATATCCCGAAATACTTATGAGGGTAGAATCTGCTAAAACTCTACACCAGCTTGACTCATTTATCTCAATGAATGAAAGTACAGAGTCACTTGATGTCTCCATGCGGGATAAACTTCTCTCATGTATTACAGGCATGGCCCGAGTTCCAAAAGGAGAAGTGCTAAACAGTTCAGGAGATGTTCCTGCAAATGTGCACCTCATTGTCAGTGGAACTATTGAGTACAAAATCGGTGATCAGGTGTCAAGAGTATACGAAGCTGATCAGTTTGCAGGTTTACGGGATACTCTTCACGAACTTCCCCTTGAAGGCAATTTCATCTCTGCAACAGATTGTCTTTTAGTTATTATGGACACTGAAAAACTTAAAAAAATTGCAGACAAAGCCACACCGGAAGTAATTGCAGTCCTTGAAAAACTTGAATAAAAAAAGGCGCAGTTTTAAACCGCGCCTTTTAAAAGTCTAATCAGCAACAGAAGCTATCTCTTGGGTCCACCGCCATTTTTATAAAAATCTTTATCTAATCCTGCTGTTTTTATAAAATGATTAAGCTGGAGTCTAGGAGCAAAAGGTCTGCCATTTGCATCTTTATCCATTGGAAGCTCTCTGTCCCATTTTTTAAGTTTACGCATACCGTCTTCCTCAGTGTAACCAATACACTTTGCAGGACAAACATACGCACATGAACCACAGGCAATACAGTTTTGAGGTGTTTCCATATAAGGAGTACCCGCAACTCTCTTGTCCCCGCGGCCGGCAAAGTTTAGAGCGCTAACGCCAACAACCTCTTCACAGACCCTTACGCAGAGACCGCAAAGAATACATCCATCATTTTGGATTTCAACCTTTGTAGTTTTTTCTCTGGCATAACGGGAATCTGTAAGATCATACTGAGCAGCAATCTTTAGAACTTCCGGAGCATTGGGAGCTTCTGCAAGCATAAGTTCCACAATAGTTTTACGGTTACGATGAATCTCTTTGCTCTCGGTTGATACCTCAATCCCGGCTTCCACTTTGTAATTACAACTAGTGGTGAGATTTGTACGTCCATTTGCCTCTTTAATTGAAACTAAACAAACTCTGCAGGATGCATAAGGTTTCAACGCATGATGATGGCAAAGTGAAGGAACCTCAAAACCGTAACGGCGAATCACTTCAAGAAGATTCTCTCCTGCCTCAGCCTTGGCCTTTACACCGTTTATGGTGATTTCTACAGTCATTATAATCCTCCTCTAATATACCTTGACAGCGTCAAATTTGCACACATCCTGACAAACACCGCACTTAATGCAATTGCTTTGATCAATAACATGCAACTGTTTTTTATCACCGGTAATGCAGCTTTGAGGGCACCGTTTTTTACAAACCATACAGCCTGTACATGCATCGGTAATCTCAAAAGTTATTAATTCTTTGCAAACTCCGGCAGGACAACGTTTTTCTTTGATGTGAGCCTCATATTCATCTCTAAAATATTTTAAAGTTGACTTAATCGGGTTAACACCAGTTTTACCAAGGGCGCATAAACTGCCTGTTTCTACAGTTTCCGCAAGTTCCTCAATAAGATCAATCGTTGTCTCGTCGCCTTTGCCTTCAGAAATTTCAGTTACCAGCATATGAAGTTTTGATAATCCTTCACGGCAGGTTGTACACTTTCCGCAAGACTCAAATTTAAGGAACTCAAGGAAGTATTTGGCAACATCAACCATACAGTTTTTGTCGTCCATAACAATCATACCGCCGGAACCCATCATTGAGCCTTCAGCTAAAAGAGTATCAAAATCCACAGGCACATCCAGCTTGGACTCAGGAAGACAACCTCCTGAAGGACCACCTGTCTGAACCGCTTTAAATTTGCGCCCGTTGAGAATACCGCCACCAACTTTAAAGATAACGTCTCTTAGAGTCATACCGGTTTCAACTTCAACTAGACCGGTATTATTTACTTTACCAACAAGTGAAAAAATCTTGGTTCCTGGTGATCCTTTTGTACCTTTAGAGGTAAACCAGTCTGCACCATTTTTAAGAATAAGTGCAACATTGGCAAGGGTCTCAACGTTATTGATAATTGTAGGTTTTCCAAACAATCCTTCAATAGCAGGATAAGGAGGCTTGCGAACAGGCTCCCCTACCCGACCTTCAACACTTGCAATAAGAGCAGTCTCTTCACCACAGACAAAAGCACCGCCACCGCGGTTAATGTGGATGTCAAATGAAAATTCTGTTCCAAGAATATTATCTCCAAGAAGTCCTTTTTCTCTGGCCTGATCTAAAGCAATAATTAGATGCTCAATTGCAAGAGGATACTCGTTTCTAACATAAACAAAACCCTTGTTTGCACCAACTGCATATGCAGCAATGGTAAGCCCTTCAATAACAGCCTGTGGATTACCTTCGATAATTGAACGGTCCATGAATGCACCGGGATCGCCTTCGTCAGCATTACAGATAACATATTTCTGATCACCTGCTGCATTTTTACAGACTTCCCATTTGATGCCGGCAGGGAAACCGCCGCCTCCGCGACCTCTAAGGTTTGCAGCTTTAATTGTCTCGATAACTTTGTCTCTACCCATTTCAAGTGATTTTGAAAGACCGGTAAAACCGCCATTTGAAATGTAGTCTTCAATACTTTTGGGATTGAGATGACCGTTATCAGCAAGAACTGTACGAACCTGATTTGAGTAAAAAGGAATGGTATCTTCTGTTGCAAGAAGTTTACCGGTACCGGGCTCGTCATAAAGATGGCTTTCAATAATTTCGCCATTTTTAAGTGTTTTTTCAACAATCTCAGCTACATCTTCAGCTTTAACTTTAGTGTAAAGCTGTTTTTCAGGGTGCATGAGAACAAGAGTACCTCGCTCACAAAAACCGTGACAACCTGTTGGCTTGATATCAAATTTATCAGCCAGACCCTGTTTCACAAGCTCGGAATCAAAGGCTTCCTGAACTTTAAGAGCACCGTTTGCCTGACACGCAGTTCCGCAGCATACTGCTACAACTTTTTTATTAGCCGCTTTTTTATCGGCCTGGAGTTTTTCTGTTAATGAGAGAAGCTCTTGAGTATTTTTTATCTGTGCCATTACTTGCCTCCCTCCTCTGACTGTGTAACCTTTTTCAACACTTTTGACATTGAAGCTGGTGTCATGTTACCATGATAGTCCTTATCAATAATTACCAGAGGGCCGAGAGCACAAGCGCCCACGCAGTTAACCTCTTCAATGGTAAATTGACCGTCAGCAGTTGTCTCACCTGATAAAATTTCAAGGTCCCGCTCAATCTGCTCAAGAATACGTGTAGCACCTCTAACGTGACATGCTGTTCCCACACATACTTTGCAGATATGCTTTCCACGGGGCTCAAGGTGAAATGATTCATAAAAGGTTGCCATGGAGTAAATTTTAGAAATTGGAATGTTCAATTTCACGGCAATGCGCTCTACCGCTTCCCTTGGAAGATAATTCTCCATTTCCTGTACATCCTGCATAATAGCTAAAAGCGCTGTAACATCACTATTATGCTCTTCAATAATGGCATCAACTTTAGCTAAGTCCATCAGTCCCCCTCCTTGGTCATCTGCTCTTTTTTCAAGAGGAGTTCATAGTCGGCTTTAATATTTTTTTCAACAGATGCAATCATATCATCTGTCATGTGTTTAAAACGACGCTGAAGTTTCAGGTAATCTCTCAGAGCACGGAACTCTTCAGGTTTTTCCTGAATAGTATATTTTCCGTTTTCAACTTCATAAAGAGGAAATACGCCGGTTTCAACAGCAAGACGTCCAAGCTGAATACCAACTTCAGGTCTTGAACCCCAACCTGTCGGGCATACAGAGTATGCATGAAGATAGGCAGGACCATCAGTCTCGGCAGCTTTTTTAACTTTGCGTAAAAGATCAAAGGGATAACTTGGGTTAATAGTTGCAACATAAGGAATCTTATGAGCAACCATAATCTCAGTCATATTTTTTTTCTGAGTTGGCTGTCCAGGAACAACCTTACCCGCAGGACTTGTTGTTGTTGCCGCACCAAAAGGTGTTGAACTCGAACGCTGAATACCGGTGTTCATGTAAGCTTCGTTGTCATAAGTAACATATGTCATGTTATGACCGCGCTCCATGGCTCCAGAAATAAACTGGAAACCAATATCAGCACTTGCACCGTCGCCGCCGTAAGCAACAAAGTTGATTTTGCGTTTAGGATATTTACCTTTGCGCATAAGAGCTTTGTATGCTGACTCGATTCCGGAACATACTGATGCTGAGTTTTCGAAAGCAACGTGAATCCAGGGAATATTCCATGCTGTCTCAGGAAATGGAGAAGAGATAATCTCCATACAACCAGTTGCGGATGCAGCTATTGTGTTACGTCCAAAGGCCTTGTGTACAAGACGCATTGCAAGAACTTCAGCACAACCCTGACAGGCACGGTGTCCTGAACATACATAGTCTTCTTTAGGTATAAGCCTGGAGGCAAAAACATTAAACTTCTCCATAATGACCTCCTCTAACCTGAATCAGTTCAAATGGAGGAACTTTTCCGCCCTTAAGAACTTTGTCACATTTTGCATATAGATTCTCAAACATTTCAAAGTCGATATCACGGCCGCCAAGACCACCAACAACCTCAACGATTTTAGGTGCATTCTCTTCGCCATATAACATGTACTTGACTTCCTGAGCAACAGGACCGCCGGCACCGCCAGGAGAAAAGTGACGATCGATAATACCGAGAACTTTTGCACCTTTAACAGCTGCTTTAAAATCCTCAATTGGAAGTGGGCGCCAGAGTCGAAAGCGGACAATACCAACTTTTTTACCTGAATCTCTAACTGTATCAACCCAGTTCATAGCAGTCTCTGCTGTACCGCCGATCATAATATAAAGAATGTCGCAATCTTCAGTTCTGTATGATTCAACAGGTTTATAATCACGACCGAATTTTTCACCAAACTCTGCCAATGCTTCACAAATTGGCCCGTAAGAACTGCGAACGGCATCTTCGTGAGCCATTTTAGCCTCAGTATAAACCTCTGGCATACCAACTGGACCCATGGTTATGGGGCTGTCAATATCAAGACGCTGCTGGGGCTCATAAGGAGGAAGATATGTTGCAATCTCCTCTTTACTCAAAACCTCAATGGGCTCAACCATATGACTTACTATAAAACCGTCAAAGTTAAGCATAATTGGAAGAAGAACCCTTTTGTCCTCTGCAATTCTATGACATACAGGAACAAGATCCGTTGCTTCCTGGCCGTTTTCCGCAAAAATCTGCAGCCAGCCGGAATCGCGCTCAGTCATAATATCAGAGTGATCATTCCAAATGTTAATAGGAGCTGAAAGAGCTCTGTTTGCAACAGTCATAACAATGGGAAGTCTCAAGTTTGCAGCGATAAAAAGAACCTCGTGCATAAGAGCCATACCCTGACTGGAAGTTGCTGTGAATGTTCTGGCACCTGCAGCTGATGTACCACAACAGGCACTCATCGCAGCGTGTTCAGACTCAACGGGGATAAACTCTGCATCGAGTTCACCGTCGGCCACCAGATCAGATAAATGTTCTACTATGTGGGTCTGTGGGGTGATAGGATAAGCCGCAATACAATCAACATCGCATGCTGCTGCAGCCTCGGCCACCGCCAGAGATACCTCTATACCTTTACGTTCAGCCATCAGTCTTTATCCTCCTCCATTGCAATGCAACCTGTGAAACACTCTGCCACGCAAATTCCACAGCCCTTGCAATAGTCAAGATTTACGATTGGTAAACCTTCTTCGTTGGGCTTAAGACATCCCTCCGGACAGAATACAGTACAGACACCGCATTTAATACATTGTTCAAAGTTCCAAACGGGCTTATCAGATCTCCAGTTACCGGTAATCTGGTATTTGGATGATCCGGGCTCAAGGGTAGCACAGCCAAGAGCTAAATCACGCCAGTTTGGAGCAGGACTCTGTTTAGACATAGTCTTCTCCTATTCCTCAATAACGCACTCATCAAATGAGCGGTTAAAAGCATTAATGTTACCTTCTGCAATACGACCAAAGCGAATTTTGAGTCTCTCAATCAACATCTCTTTTTCAACAATTCCGGTAACTTTAATTAAAGCCCCAAGCATTGTAGTGTTGGTGATAACACGGCCAATCTCTTCGGCTGCAATCTTGTTGGCATCAACGGTAACCAGTTTGCCCTTCATTCCAAGCTCTTCACGCAAAAATTTTGCATTATGAGTGGTGTTGACAATCTGAATTCCGTCATCGGCCAGTCCTTCTGACGTATCGACGATGGAGAGAAGCGAAGGGTCCAGAACCAAAGTAATATTGGGACTGGTAACAGCAGTTCTGTCTCTTATCTTCTCGTCACTGATACGCGCATATGCCTTAACAGGGGCTCCACGACGCTCAGGACCAAAACTTGGAAACGACTGGGCAAACTTACCTTCTGCAATAGCGGCAAGTGCCAGCAACTCTGCCGAGGTTACGCTACCTTGACCTCCTCGTCCATGAAAACGAAGTTCTAACATGTATCCTCCCTAGCAACAACTTTTAAATTGAAACATATTAACTCAATTATTAGTGAATCAGCTCAGTTACAATCAATATCAAATGTTTCAAATACCCAAAAAACAAGTTCAGGAAAGCCATTTTCAAGTCAATCCCGAGCTAACTTAAAATTACTGGGTACACTTGTTATCACAGAACCTGATTGCTTCAAGTAAAATCCTGTTTTTTTTTTAGTATTTTTAACAACATCAACTGAAAAATAACAAGGCTACAAAAATGTCAAAAAAATCGACACCGCAAATACAAATTCGTAAGAACAACACAAAAAAAACAAAATTATCAATCAAATTGACACAAAACAGAATAAAACAATAAATTAACAAATAATTTAAGACACTTGCAAGATAATCAACTCGAAAAACGCAAAAAATGATACAAATGTAATATGAGGATTGTCTAAGTAATGTACCATTCTCTTTTGGGGAAGAAAACCAAACCGGTTTGCGTTTGTCTCATATGACCCGCTTTTTAAATATAGAAAAAATAATCGAATTTAAACTCATCTATCTACTGATAGCAGCCGGATTGTTTTTGATTGAAACGTATATCGCAATTTGGGTACATGATGGCTTTGTACGGCCATATCTTGGAGATTTTATCGTACCGCTTTTTCTGTATTGCCTGTTTAGAGGATTGTTTACTGGCAGTAAATATATATGGATATTTAGTTCTTTCGGTATCTGCTACGTTATCGAAATACTTCAGGGGTTTCAAATAGTCGAAAAACTCGGACTCTCCAACTTTAAATTAGCGGTAATTCTAATAGGTACATCTTTTTCGATTGAAGACCTGGCAGCCTACACCGCCGGCGCCGGTACGATTGTTCTGTTTGAAAAAATGAAAATGTCTAAATATCAACAATAAATAACAATCGGGTAAATTTAGTCTGGTGGCAACGAAACTCGTGGAAGCGCCTTAAAGAATAGACAAATATAATTATTCCAAACTAATACCATTTTCTGAATCATAGTTAAAATTCAACTATCAGACCGGTTCCAGAAAATTTCACTTGAAAGGATAGTTCCCGGGGAATCGAATTCAGTTGTCGGACCTTGTGTTTGGCATTTTTTGCCTTCAAAATTCCCACTATTACAAGCGCCACCCCTCCACAGACAGCTAAAGAAGCCAACGCCCAAATAAAAATGTATCCTACTACCACGAATCCGTTTAATAAAGGACTGAAATCCGGATAGTGGCTTTCGTTATCTTCTTCATCACTACTTGTTGCGGACTCTTCAGACTTACGTCGATTTTTAACAGCATTACTGATGAGCAGCCCTACTCCAAGTCCGCCCAGACTAGTCAATAACGCTCCCGCTGTAATCATCATCTTGCCGCGACGAAACCGACGCTCGTAATAAGATATTGTAAAGTCATGATATGACATTCCTTCTGGTGCTTTTTTTGTGAAAACAAGAACGCTTTTTTTAAATTGCCGTTCGCCGAGGACAGCCTTGTAGGGCTCTGCTTCAGCTATGGTCGGCTGACGTATATCGCTATCATCAGCCCAAAGAAATGTCGACGCCAACTGCATAAACAACACCAGAGCAATTATAAATACGTTTTGATTCATAACCATCAACTCCTAACAGTTAATAATTAAATAAAAAAATAAACCCAATTGGATATATGAAATTAATGATAA
>JAFGVO010000069.1 GCA_016937935.1 Deltaproteobacteria bacterium
ACAGCATAAAATCTGGTGAAATGTTTATCACCTGCCTTAAAAAAGATGCTGTAAGCGTATTATCATACCTGAAAAATTATGAGGGATATAAGCATCTCTGTTTTTTAACAGCAGTTGACTGGCTTGAAGATAATAAATTTCAGCTGACATATATGCTTAACAACCCGACAACCAAAGAACAGCTTGGTGTCAGGACTTTTATTGAAAGAAGTGTCTGGCCTGAAGAGTCTAAAATGCAGACTGCGCACCATTTATGGCCTGCTATAAAAACATATCAGCGAGAGCTTCACGAGATGTTCGGAATTGATTTTCCCGACAGTCCTGAAGTAAATGATCCTTTTATTCTTGATTTCTGGGATACAACGCCACCTTACAGAAGAGATTTTGATACTGAAAAGTATTCGGAAGAAACTTATTTTCCTCGAGAGGGAAGAGGTTCAAATGATCCCGCAGGTTATATGAAAGAAAAACTCTATGCGACCGAAGGAGAGAAATAATGCTCCGATACGGTGAAAAAAACAGAAGTAAATTTCCCGAGAAAAAAAGTGACGGGACTGTTGATGTTGATTTAAGCAGTCATAAATATGTAAAATTGTGGCAAGGGCCTCAGCATCCAGGTGTTACAGGAAACATGTCTGTAGAATTGGATGTTTTAGGTGATGAGGTCATGAGAGGCAGAACTCATGTTGGATATCTTCACAGAGGGTTCGAAAAATTAATGGAGAAGCGCAAGTTTATCCAGAATTTTCCTCTGGTATGCCGTGTATGTGTTCCTGAGCCTGACTTTAATGAGTACTGTTATGCGGCTGCTCTTGAGGATCTTGCCGGAGTTGAAATTCCTGAAGCAGCCAAATGGATTCGTACTCTTGTTTTAGAAATGGCAAGGCTTCAAAGTTATCTGATGTGGCTTGGAGGTCAGGCGGGCAGTTTTGGAATGGGAATTCCCGGTCAGTGGACTATCTGGGCAAGAGACCTTGTTCTTGAGCGTTTTGAAGAGCTTACAGGAGCAAGAATTTATCATATTTTCATTATCCCGGGAGGTGTTCGTAACATGCTTCCCCAGGGGTTTAAAAAGAGAATGAATGAAACTCTGGAAACCATTGAAGAGGTTGTTGCTGATGTAGAGAGAGTTCTTTTAAATAACGCCGTATTCAAAAAAAGAACAGTTGGTCTTGGAATAATTGACCCTGACTGGGTAGATGAATTTGGAATAACCGGACCAAATGCCCGCGGGGCCGGTGTCCCAAAGGATGTAAGAGTTGATAATCCATATCTTAAATATGGAGAGCTTGATGTTGAGGCTATTACCGAAACTGACTCGGACATTTACTCACGTACAAGACTGAGAATGAGAGATCTTCTGCAGAGTGTAAGTCTCATAAGACAGATTATGGATAAGACACCTTCTGAAGGTGATTTTAAAGCCAAAATGCCAAGCATGCTCCACTGGAAAATTCCTGCAGGTGAAACTTATGTAAAGGCAGAATGTACAAGAGGGGAATACGGTTATTACATTGTGACAGATGGCAGTGAATATCCAAGGCGTGTAAATGTCAGAGGTCCAAGCTACACCCATGCAGTTACTTTGTTTGAAAAAATGCTTGTTAATTGTAATATTGCAGATGTTGCTGGAACTATGGTTTCACTTCATACCTATCCTCCTGAAATTGAGAGGTAAATTTTATGAGTCTTAAAGATATACTTTATCCGTTGACTGTCTGGAAGAATGTTTACAAATCTCCAGTTACAATAATTCACCCTGAATCTGTTGAGGGATCAGATCGTTACCGTGGTTTTCATATTAATGACATTGAAAAATGTATTGGCTGTGGTACCTGCGAGGAGATCTGCCAGAACAAAGCTATAGATCTTGTCCCTGTTGAGGGTGTTGAAACAAAACCCGGGGATAGCGGTCTTAGACCAAGTGTTGATTACGGGCGCTGCTGCTGGTGTGCTCTTTGTGTTGATATATGTACAACAAACTCTCTAAATATGTCCAACGAATTCAGATGGGCTGTTGAGGGTGAAAATGAGAACAACGGCCACGGATCTCCGGAGGATTATCGTTTTGTCATTGGTGCATCAGACAAGTATTGGGATAAAAGTGAAAAGGGATATCGCAAGCCTGATAATTACGAATTGACCCCCATGGAACGGGTCAATATGGAGCATCTTGGTCCTGATGCCAGAGGTGATTCTTTTATCGAAATGATGAAGGGTTACTCAAAGGAGCAGGCTCAAAAAGAGGCTGACCGTTGTGTTGCCTGTGGTATATGCACAGCTACATGTCCGGCACATATGGGTATTCCCGATTATATAACAGCAATTCGTAACGACGATATGGAAGAGGGGCTTAGGATTTTATACGATACTAATCCTCTGCCTGAAATATGCGGTCGCATTTGTACTCATAAATGTGAAGAGGTCTGTTCAATAGGACACAAGGGTGATCCGGTAAGTATCAGATGGCTGAAACGCTACATTGCCGACAGTGTTGAATCCGCCGATTATAAAAAGATTCTAAATACTGAAAACATTGAACAAAATGGCAAAAAGGTGGCAATTGTGGGTTCGGGTCCTTCAGGATTATCCGCCGCCCATTATTTAGCCAATATGGGTTATGGTGTAACTATTTTTGAATCTCTGCCAAAGGCCGGAGGTATGATGCGTTATGGTATTCCCGAGTACAGACTGCCCTATACTGCGATTGATAAAGATATTGATTACATACTCTCTTTAGGGGTTAAGATAAAATACAATACAAAAGTTGGTAAAGATATAAGTCTTGATACACTTCACAAAGATTTTGACGCTGTATTTGCGGGAACCGGGTTAAATCTTGGCCGTTCAACCAGACTTGAAAACTCTGATCATAAACACGTTTATCAGTCAATAGATCTTCTTCGTGACATTACACTTGGCAAAGAAATTTTTGTTCCGCAAAAAGTTGTTGTTATTGGTGGCGGTAATGTTGCAATGGATATTACCCGCTCTATGGCAAGGCTTCAGAAGAAAAAATATGGCAAGGTTAATGTTCTTGCAACCTGTTTAGAGGATGAAGAGCATATGCCCGCAGATCGTGAAGAGGTTGTTGAGGCACGGGAAGAGGGCGCTGTTATAACTCCGGCCTATGGTCCTCAGTCAATTGAAATTGAAAATGCTGACAAATTAAAAGGACTTCATGTTTCAAAATGTCTCTCTATTTTTGATGAAGAGGGCCGTTTTAATCCTAAATATGATAACGATGACGTTCAATTTTATGAAGCGGATATGATAATTGAATCCATTGGCCAGGCATCAGATTTAGGTTATATCCCAACGGATGTTAATGATAAAATTGAGTACAGCAACAGACGGCAGGTTGTTACAGATGGAGACTTTCAGCTTCCAAAGGTTCCATGGCTTTTTATTGGGGGGGATATAAAAGATGGGCCTGATGTTATTCACGGAATTGCAAATGGTCATTACGCCGCAAAAGGTATTGACGCATTTATTAGAGGGGGAAAATCATGACCGATACTATGAAAGTTTCTGATGTTTTAGAGTATGCAATTAAAATTGAGCATGAGAGTATGCTTTTTTATAATAATGCCGCTGTTCAAATGGTTAATCCTGAAGCTAAAGAACTTGTTGAGCTTCTCGCAGGTGAGGAGATTGATCACGAGAGTCGTCTTATCGATAAATTGAAAAAAATTGGGGACGAGCTTACAATTAAACTGGACAGAACAGATCTTGATCAGCTTATCTCTGTGAGTGAAATTAACGCTTTTGATGATGAAAAAACAGTTCTTGAGACTGCTTTGCAGCGTGAGAAAAACACTCGCAATTTCTACGCTCAGGTTGCTACAATGACAAATCTTGATGCTGATATTGTTGATCTTTTTGATGAACTTTACAATCAGGAAAGCGGTCATGTTAAAAAGATAACCAATAGATTAGCCAAATTATAATTCTAATAAAAATTATGGTGTTGAAATGTCGTTGATACTGTAGCTGCTTGTTGCGGCGCGCATCATTGCATCAAGAATGTCAGAAAATAATTCTGAATATGGAGAGTAGCGACTGATTAGTCCAAAATTGTCTGCTCCGCTTCCTGTACCTCCGTTGTCCCAGTAAATTGGAGCAATCCCCCGGTCATGGGCAGCTTTGGTAACATATTCCATGTAATAACGGCGATAATTTTCATACCCTGTTACATTTACTGCACCATATTCACCTAAAATAACAGGGGTTCCTTTATCAATATAGGTGGTTTTAAGTTTATTAAACTGGGTAATTACGTAGTCTTCCTGTCCAAAGTCATCTGAACCCGGATATGCTGCCCCCCATACAGTAGTGGAACCTTCACCGGCAAATGTCCACGGGTCATAATAATGAACTGTTAAAATCAATTTGTTTGCAGCACTGTCATCGGGAAGTTGAAATCCCGCAACAGTATAATTGATATTGGTATTGTAACCTGGCACAATCAGAGCTCGGGAGCTGTTATTTGCACCGGTGCCCCGAACTACATCTACAAAAACCTGATTGAGATTGTTTATGATATCATAGTAGACACTCTGAGGATCACCATATCCATCGTGAATTTCGTTCATTGACTCAAAAATCAGATGCTGACTGTGATTTTTAAAGTGGTCCGCTATTTGCGTCCAGACTGTTGTAAATTTCTGTTCTACAGCAAGGTTGTTTGCATATGTCACATTTCCTGAGGCGTCATTGAGTGTAATCCATTCGACTGCTGTATAAGCATCAGCCCCGTCATGATGGAGGTTTATTATTGCATACATTCCCGCATCTAATACATACCCCACAACTTCATCCACCCGGTTCATCCAGTTTGCATCAATAGTATAATTTGGCCCGGGGCCAATATGAGGAGCCCATGTTACAGGAATTCTCACAGCCCCAAAGCCCTCTGCCGCAACAGCATTAATAAGTTCTCGCGTAACAATGGGATTATTCCAGGCTGTTTCACTGCCTTCAGCATCAAGACTGTTACCAAGATTCCACCCGATATTCATATCTGCAACAATTTGTGCAGCAGTCATATCAGGATCAGTATCAGAGCCCGTATCTGAATCAACAGTATCAACGCCCGTATCTGTATCAACAGTGTCAACGCCGGTATCAGAATCAACAGTGTCAACGCCGGTGTCAGAATCAACAGTATCAACCCCGGTGTCTATTCCAGAGAAATTGCAGCAGATTGAACTCCAGCCATTTGCTGCAGTTGGGACACAACTTCCCGCAATAACACCACCACCACCGCCATATTGAATTTCTCCGTTACAAGCCCATTCGCTGTTAACGCAGTCATACTGACAGACAGTATCCGAATCAGCAGTGTCAATGCCGGTATCAGAATCAACGGTATCAACGCCGGTATCCGAATCAGCAGTGTCAATGCCGGTATCAGAATCAACGGTATCAACGCCGGTATCCGAATCAGCAGTATCAACGCCGGTATCCGAATCAGCAGTATCAACGCCGGTATCCGAATCAGCAGTGTCAATGCCGGTATCAGAATCAACGGTATCAACGCCTGTATCCGAATCAGCAGTGTCAAGACCCGTATCAGAATCAGCAGTGTCAACGCCCGTATCAGAATCAACAGTGTCAGAGCCGGTATCCGAAACAGCAGTATCAACGCCGGTATCAGAATCAACAGTGTCAACGCTGGTATCATCAGTATTGGAATCTGATTCTGTTACAGTATCAGAGCCGGTATCAGAAGTACTATTTGAGTCTGTGTCAGTAAAAGTATTAGTATCAACAAAAGTATTTGTCTCACTGTCAAATTTAAAATCAGGAGGGTTTGTTGTTCCTTCTGAACATGACCACATAAAAATTGAAAACAGTAATATTAAAAAGATACCTTTTATGTTCAGCATTTGCTCTCTTTCATTGCGTTAAAAATAGGGACTAATTAAGGGTGATATATAGATATCACTTTAAGTAAAGTGTGCAAAGTTCATAAAAAAGTGCCAATTATTTCAGTCACATTAAAACAGGAGAGCAATCAGAATCTAACTTTTAGAAAAAGTTGATCCGCTAAAAAAGGAGTGTAGTCCATATTTATCGGCTAAAAATGGAGTAAACTCCACATTTATCGGTCTGAATGATTGATTGAAAGGTTAAATAGACGGCAAAGATGTAATTAAAATTGTTAAAAACGATTGTTTAACGGGCTCTAGGCTTAATTATATGCAGTAGAAATTATCATAACAGGTGTGTCCTGTCGGGCAATCATCGTCGAAGTAACATCCAATTGTTGCATTTTCATCAAAAAAGTCAGCGGGTTCGCAGATTCCATTACTTACAGTTTCTCCATCAAACATAATGTCAAAGCAACGCTGGTCAGTTGGACAGTCATAATCACTGGTGCAATAAATCTTAACTGCTGCATCATAAAAGTCGTCCGGTTTACAGACGTCATTTCTTTCAGAATCCCCCTCAAACATAATATCAAAGCAACGCTGGTCAGTAGGGCAATCATCGTCGAAGTAGCATTTAATTGTTGAATTTTCATCAAAAAAATTATCTGGTTCACAGACTTTATTACTTTCAGAATCTCCTTCAAACATAATATCAAAGCAACGTTCTCCAGTTGGACAGTAATAATCACTAGTGCAATAAATCTTAACGGTGTCGTCTAAAAAATCCTCTGGCTTGCAGATTTCATTACTTTCAGAATCCCCTTCAAACATAATATCAAAGCAACGTAGGTCAGTTGGACACGTATAATCACTGGTACAAGTAATGTTAACATTTTCATCATAAAAGTCGTCCGGTTTGCATATACTGTCAGTTTGACCTAGAATATCAAAGCAGGTTTGTCCATTTGGACAGTAATAATCACTGGTACAATAAAATATAGCTGTTTCATCAAAAAAATCTTCTGGCTTGCAGATTTTATTACTTTCAGAATCCCCTTCAAACATAATATCAAAGCAACCCTGGTTAGTTGGACAGTCAAAATCGTTAGAACAACCAGTATCAGTATCCAGGTTGTCAGAATCATTGCTGTCGGAATCATTGCTGTCTGAATCATGAGTGGTAATTTGGTCGGCCGGTTTACAAATACCGTGATACTCAATGGCATCACATAGCTGATCTCCTGGACAGTCCTCGTCTTTGGAACACGAAATTTTATAATCATCAATTGCAGCAATGCAGCTGTTTAAGAAGAGTGACGGAATAAATATAAAAAATAAAATATGTTGTACCTTTTTCATTTAAAAGCTCACTTTCATGTTTGCAAATGTTGGAGAAACTTCCAGCTTCATACTTACTTTTTTCTGTTCTTTTTGTTTTAGTTGTTCTCGTATTTTACTTTTAGAAGGTCTTAAAAACAGAGATGTGATAAATGCCGCAACACCAGCTCCGGCCATGATCCATCCGACTGTATTCAGGTTTTTTCTCGTTTTGTATTGATCATAGTCCATTCCATAATTCGCATTATCGCTTGTAAAGCGCATGTAGGTTGTTCCAACCATTGTTGCACCAATAACCACAAGCCCTAAACCTCCAAAACTTAGAGGGTAATATATTTTGGGAGTCTGTTTTTTCTGTTCAATAGCAACAGTTTTTGTCAATTCATCTTCATTATCGATTGATTTATATAAATCAGGTGTATCCACATAAGCTTCAATTTTGTCATCTCCCAGACTGTCATTCTCTGAAAGTGTCGATAAATTGTCTGAGGATTCTGCGCCCTGTTCAATTGAAAGGGTTGATAATGCAAAGTTTACAGGAATCCCAAATCCCACACCTTCAATTCCTATTCCTGAAAGTTTCCATGATACAACAGCCAGAAGTTCTCCCTTATGATCAATTATCGGTCCTCCGCTGTTGCCGGGATTCAAGCTGGCATCAGTCTGTAAAAATTCCGCATCTTCCCATTTTCGAAGTCCACTTACAATGCCTGAGCTTACACTGAATGAGAGGTCTTTGCTTTCAGGAGTTCCTATTGCAAAAATCTGACTTCCAACCTTGGCCTGTTCAGCTGCGAAAATGATACATTGATAATTTTTACCTGGGATTTTTAAAAGAGCGGTATCTCTTGTTTTATCAAAACGTATCAGTTTTGCTGTGGCCTCTTTTCCATCTTCAAAAATAATTTTACTTTCATCAGAATTAACAACGTGTGCAGCGGTTAAAATGTATCCGTCCGGAGAGATTAGCGCACCGCTGCCAAAACCATTGCCTGATTCAATAATAACTGTTGCCGCAATAACTTTTGGGGCATCTTCAGGTAAGGTAAGTTTTTCAGCTTCACACTTTTTTATTGTGGCAGTTTTGTACTCTTTTTTTTCCCAGGCAATATCTTTGGAACCTATTGTTAGAAATTCTTTAAATTTTGAACGACTCATAAGGGACTGCAGTGCCAGACTGAACAGACTTTTAAATTTTTCTGCTTTATTTGAATCCGTTATCGATTCGACTTTGGATGTGGTGTCAACTTTATAAATAACTGCATCAACACGGGTGTCAAAAAGCTCCCATGTTATCATTATCTGACATGCTGAATCTGCATACACATTGTCTAAACCTTTGCAGTTTAGTTTGGTGACAGTACCGCCCAGGGCAAAAGTTGCTTCGTCTGATTTATCTTTGCCAAAAACGATATTTTCAGCACCTAAAGCATTAAACCCGTTTTTTCTGAGTTCTTCAATCATCTGAACTTTAATTCCATCTGTAACACTGGATATCTCAACAGAATCATTAGTTCGTATAATAAGTTCAGAAAATGTAATGGTATGCATTTTCTCTTTCTGAGAATTGTTTTCTGCAGCATGGGTGAAAACAGGTATATACAGAGTCGCAAATACAGCAATTTTTATTATAATTTGCCTGTAGACAGAATTCATTAATTTACTCCTTCTTTCGCATGTAAGCGATTGATAATTAAATTGATATTTAAATGATTTATACCAAATAGATATTTTGCCGGATTTTTTATCCTAAAAAGGACTGCTCTGCAATATATATTGATATCAATAATACTTTAAATAAATATCTGTGTGATGATAATCAGGTAAAAAAGTTAAGGTTATTTCTAATGCTTTTTAAAGTATTGACTTTTGGGTTGCTTTATACAAACATGATTTTTTATTTAATGGAGGATTTTATGAGTTCGAAAGCAGAGAAAGTTCTTTTAAAGGCAAAAAAGACTGTTGAGGCTGTTGTTAAAAATCTTGGGATTAATCCCGATGAAAATATTCTTGACTCTCTTCCCGGAGGGTTTGCATGGCAGATTGCGAGGGGGTCTGCGGATGTTATGATTTCGCTTATTCCGCCGGTTGCTGAAGGGGACGGGCGAATACGGGTTTTATCTCCAATTGTTAAAATGGAAAGTGGACTTTCTCTTGAGTTGACTGTGCGGTTGCTTGAGCTGAATGGTTCTGAGCTTCCCGGTGTTTCGTTTGGAATTATTTCTAAAAATGTTATCGTCCTTTTATATGAACGGTCTGTTGTGCAGCTTGATCTCGAAGAGGTTAATGAGATGCTTGCCCTTGTTGGTTATTATGCTGACAAATACGACGATCTTCTTGTAAATGAATTTGGAGGCACACGAGTGTGCGACCTTGGTTGAAACCGGTTTTTTTAACCTCTTTTGCTCTGTTATTATCTGTATTTATTACTCATGCCGCCCTTGGGTACGATCAGCATATTGAATCAGATCTTTCTGCCCGAGCATACTCTGTTAAAACCCGCAGCGGTACTCTCATTGATAAACGTGATATTAGTGAAAATTTATATCTTGGGGCCTGGAATCTTCTTCCCGGCTCTGATGAATATGACTATCAGGGGCCACAGCTTTCCATTGAGATAAATCTTAGAATCGGTGGAGACATGGGTGTTCAAAGTGATGAATTAAACAGCAATAAAATTGATTCATATGTTGTGGGGCTTGAACCTCTTGATACAGAAGCTCTCCTTGCCTATGTGGATATTACGGGACTGGCGCACGGCATTTTTGATATTAGAGCCGGACGTCAGGTTCTTGTTTCTACAATCGGCTTTTTTGCATTTGACGGAATTGACGTTGGTGTGAATCTTCCTAAAGGGTTTAAATTTTCGGTTTTTACCGGGTATGAGGTAAAGGCTGCCCAGGCGTTGGGATACAGCTCGTTTGAACTTGACGGTGTTGATAACAGCGGTCGGGAAGATTTGGATAATGGCCTTTATCCCTCAAGGACAGAACCTGTTTCGCGACTTGCTTTTGGGGGCGAGCTTTTTTGGAATCCAATTGGCGGTTTTGAAACGGGTATTGCTTACAGAATGATCGGCGTAAATAATCAGTTTGGCGCAAGCACAATCGGCATGCACTTTTCCACATACGGAAATTTTATTAAAACAGATGGACGGCTTGTTTTAAATCCCGCTTTTGACAGGAGTGACAATTTTAAAGATGCCTTTAAAGAGGGTACACTTATTACCGAAGGTGAGCTTTCTGCAGGGTGTCAGATTGTTGATGAGGGGTGGCTGACTCTGGAATATCTCCTTTACAGGCCTGTATTTATGGCTGATTCAATTTTTAATATTTTCGGGATTATTCCCAAACGTGATCTGGGTGTGCGTTTTGAAAAAGCAATTGGTGACAAACTGTCTGTTTCATCATGGGGGTTTGTCAGGTTTGTTATGGATAACTATTCAAAAACTGCAGAAACCTCACCATTATTAGGAGCAGGCGGTGGAACAGGAGCCAACTATTTTTATAAAAACAGAAGCTTCTCAATACGGTTAACCGGACAAAAAGAGCTTGACTCGTCACGAATAGGAATTGAGACCGGAGGCTCCCACGGCTTTCTTAATGAAACCCTTTGGCTGGGATACAGGTGTTCTTTCTGGCACACTGACGATCAGCTCATATCTTACGGATACGGAAATATTGCAGGGTATGCGGCAACTTTAAAATATAATATTTCTGAAGCAGCAAGAGTTCTTGGTGAGTTTGAAAACTATTTTGGCGGTGGAAGAGACCCGAGGGTCGTACTGTTTATGGCATTGCAGCTGGATTTATGGTTATGAAATTTTTAATAGTATCAATAAAGACTGTTTTAATAGGGATAATTATCTCTTTAACTTTTTTTGCTTTAACAACAAATGGAGCAAAGGGGAGTTTTGAGTTTAAATTTTCCCATGAAAATCATTCAAAAGTTAATTGCAGAGTCTGTCACCAGAAAAAAGAGAACAGTACTGAAGTAAACGATCAGTTTAGCATGAAGGTCTGCTATGGTTGCCATTTTGCTAAAAAAGCATCCCTTGCAAAATGTTCTACCTGTCATTATGAGAGCTCTGATCATAAAGTTGTCAACAATTTAAAAGAGAAGAAAAAGCTCTTTCCCCCGGATTTTTTAAAAGGCCCCACCCATAAAACCGGCTGGGAGGGGCGGCACTCGAGAATTGCTGGAGCAGATTCAGGGTTTTGTGCAAATTGTCATACCAATAAGTTTTGTCAGGATTGTCATACAGGCAAATTAAACGGCAGAAAAGTTCACCCGGGTGACTGGCTCTCTACCCACGGAACAGAAACAAGACTTGATAACCCAAGCTGCATGGGCTGCCACAGAAGTCAGACCTTCTGCATCGAATGTCACAGACGAAGCGGCTTTGCCCCGGATTCTCCCACATCAAAAAGAGGAAAACGACCGGGCAGCTTCCACAAAAACGCCTCACCCGCACAAATCTGCCGACGTGCAAAAACAGACATCCTGGCCTGCGCCTCATGCCATTCCGAAAGTTCATGCATAACCTGCCACGCCAGAATAAACCCCCACCCATCCTACTTTTCAAGAAACTGCAAAAAGCTCGCAGTAAAAAACGAGCGAGCCTGCAAAAAATGTCACTCAGGAAACATTAAAGAGAGATGCAAATAAAAGCAGGCATGTTGTTAATTTCCGATCGATGTTTGTAACTATCCAATTTTAAACATAAAACGCAGGGAGAGGTGGTTTGTCCTCGACTGCCAATTACACAAAATTTGTTACACTCCAGTAATTTTATGATGACTCATTAGCAATTCAGTTCAAAAGTGATCTTTGAAACATTCTAAGAAATACTGGTAAACAGACAGGACATAGTCATGTGAAACAGCA
>JAFGVO010000070.1 GCA_016937935.1 Deltaproteobacteria bacterium
AAACAACGGCACACTTTGGATGTGGGGGGCAAATAGAAGTGGACAGCTTGGGGTGCAAATTAGTGATACGCCTCGTCTCGCCCCTGTCCAAATGGGAACAGACACCGATTGGAAATATGTAGAAACTTCATCTTTTTCTACATTTGCCATAAAAATGGACGGTACATTGTGGAAATGGGGCAATGGCAACTATGTACCCGTCGAAGTTGCTCCCGGAACCAGGTGGACAACCGTTACCAGCTGTGTGGATACCACTGTCAGTGTTTTGGGTATCCAGACGGACGGCACCCTGTGGGCTTTTGGCTACAATGATTATGGGCAGTTGGGAGATGGTACGTTTGAAAATCGAGGAACACCCGTTCAAATTGGTTTCGATACCGACTGGCAGGCCGTCTCAATTGGAGAGGATCACACACTCGGCTTAAAAACGAATGGCACCCTGTACAGTTGGGGCCATGCCCGTTACGGCGCATTGGGCACCGGCGATGTATGGATTGATGTCCCTACGTTAATTGATGGCTTGTAGAACAAGACACTTAAAGAACTCAGCCCCTTGAAAGTTAACCTTATTCCCTTCTGGGAGCGGTTCTTACCAGCTCGGATCTTAAGCTCCCCTAGTGGAAAAATAATTTGTAAATTTTAATAATTTTACTAGTTTTACTAGTTTGATAATATGAAATATCGGTTATTTTTTTAGCATGGGGAACTTTTATATTTTTTGAATGTCATAGATTAGTATGAGAATTATATGGACATTTCGGTTTTTAATTGTTTTACTTTTTGCAATTGCTTGTCATCGGGATATCGTAGTGTTACCAATCACTTCGTTGCAAACTGTTTTTGCTCAGATACCGTCTTTACAGGAACTACCTATTCATAATCGGGAGATTCGCGATAAGAGATTCGGGTACGATGTGACTGAAGCGACCTTGACATCTCATTTAAACAAGTCTGACTGCTTAGCACCGTTTCAGGCGCATATTGGGGAATTGTATTGTTACAATAAAAGTAGTTGTGCTTTACAGGCAAAGTTGATTATTGAAAACTGTAATGATGCAGTATTAACTCTAGAAAAACTAACATGGTCCGGAGAGTACAATGATGGATATGAGTCCGAAAAGTGGGATAAGATATCTATGTTAGAGAATATTATTCAACTGCGCCCCTATACCAGACTTACTGTCTATGTATCAATGGTCAGTCCTTCCACATATCACTTTGAGGCAAGCACCATTATTGATGATTCAACTAAATCAATACAATATCATAAATCATTGGCGCGAACAAAAAACGTAATTGCGAAAGCTAAAGCCGCCTGTAGAAAAACATGCAATGGTAAGTGGGATCGATTCGGTATAATGCAGCACGAGTTTTGTATGTGCCGTACAACAGATGCAGGCAAAGAGTGTCGTGACGGGCGTGAATGCGAGAGCGCTTGTTTATGGAAGGAGTGGATTGCCAATAAAGAGGAGATTCAATGCAATCCGAAACCTGGATATCTATGTCCCAGGAGACTGCCCAAAGGGACTCATGTTGGTCAGTGCGCCGAATTTTTTGGTTTATTTGGATGTACAGTTAGAATTCCAGACGGTGCCTCAGACAATGGACCTGTCTCCCGATACGAAGGCGTTTCTCATATTTGTGTAGATTGATATATTTTGTCTTATTTAAAAAAGATGTCTGGAAATGGATTCCTGCTTCCTCCCCTCTACCCAATTTGGGAGAGGGGCCGGGGGAGAGGGCTGTATTTTTGGACTGAGTGAGTGTTTGTTTTTCAAAAAAGTTTTTTTTCTGGTGACACTTTTTCTTTTGGTTGGTGTTGAAGGGGGGAGCTTGAATTTTAATAACCTTTTTAAACAGATTAAATATGATAAAAATCAGATACGAAAAACAATCTAAGTCGGGCAGGTGGGTATTATCTGTTATTTTTATATCTCTGCTTATTCATTGGGGGCTGTTTGCCGGGGGGAATCTTTATGCTGAATCAGCCCCTAAGGTTTCTTATGATGCTGGTATAGTTGAGTTTGTTACACCTCCACCTCCTGCTGAGCCTCCTGTTCCAGAGGTGGAACCAGTGCCAAAGGCTGAGGATATACCCAGGCCTGAAAAGGTGCGTCGGCCCAGGCCTAATACTGCTGCTCCCGAGCCAGAACCTGAGACGCCTCCTGCTAAGCCTGTTTTTGGGGTTACTGCTGATTCTTTGGCTGGTGGTGATAGTGGCGTTTCTGTTAGGGTTGGTAATACTTTAGAAAAAGAGATGGAAAAAGAGGCGCCTCCTAAAAATGTTGCTCCTCTTGCTTCCGTGAAGGAACCTCCTGATACCCCGGTTAGTGTTGAGGAGCTTTTAAAACCTGTGCCTGTTTATTCGTTGTCAAAATCGCCAGGGTTTAAAACTAAAGTAGAGCCGGTTTATCCAAAGGCTGCGAGAGAAGCTGATGTGGAGGGTGTTGTAGAGCTTGAGGTATTAATTGATGCCCGGGGGATGGTTCGCAAGATTAAAGTGCTTAGCAGCCCCGGTTATAAACTGGAGCGTGCGGCTATTATTGCTGTTAGTAAATCTGTTTTTACTCCGGGTATGGTTGGTGGAAAAGCTGTGCCTGTGAAAATAAAAATCCCTTATAGATTTGTGTTGGATTCCTGAAGAAAGTTGAAGAGATGTTAAAAATTAAAACTGTTCTAATTTTAACAATGTTGTTTTTTGTGCCAGTTGTATTTGCAGCCGGGCCAGAAGAAGGTAATGTTGAAGGTGATGCTGAAAGTGATGATGAGTTTGACGATATTCCCATTGAGGTGGAATATGCAGAGGGGGTATTGGATACAGATACAGGTGAGGGTCAAGCTGAACCGGTTGACACTTCCGGTGATAGTGACATTTCCAGTGACAGTGATACTTCCAGTGACAGCGCCAGTGGTAACAAGATTGATGAAATTGCAGGCAGTGAGAAAAAGCAGATTAATTTTAAAGGGGTATTGCTTGAAAAAGGTAGTCGAAAACCTTTGGCGGGTTTTACTGTTTATATAAAAGATACTGATTTTAGCGCTGTTACAGATGAAAAGGGAGAATTCTTTTTTTATAATCTGCCTCCTAAAAAAGTAACAGTTGTTATTCCCGCTATTGACTATGCAACTTTTACAACCGAAGAAACAATTGAAAAGAATCAGCTGGTAACTGTAAAGTACTTCCTTGAGCTTCGCAGTCAGGGCGTTCTTGAGGTTGTTGTACGTGATAAAAAAATTGAAAAAGAGGTTTCAAGAACTGTACTTAAAATCAATGAGGCTAAGCTTGTTCCTGGTACAGGTGGTGACCCTGTAAAGGCAATTGAATCAATGCCTGGTGTGGGGCGCGGGATGAGTGGTAATGAACTGGTGATCCGAGGATCCAATGCAGAAGATAGTAAATTTTTTATTGATGG
>JAFGVO010000071.1 GCA_016937935.1 Deltaproteobacteria bacterium
CCGGTTATGACATTATATTTGTTGAGACCGTAGGGGGAGGGCAGAGTGAAGTTGCTGTGAGAGGGTTGACGGATCTTTTTATGCTGCTCATGCTTCCAAATGCCGGGGACTCCCTTCAGGGAATTAAACGGGGGATAATGGAACTGGCAGATCTTATTGTTATAAATAAAGCAGATAGTGATAATCAAAATGCAGCTATGCTTGCGAAGCAGGAGATTGAACAGGCCTTGTCATTTATGCGCTCTGCAACTCCAGGATGGAAGGTATTAGTTGATACCTGCTCAGCACTTTATTCTGAAAATATTAAAACTGTATGGTCAAAAGTTGAAGATTTCCAGAAAAGTTCAGGAAATACAATAAGTGGTTCATTTAAGATGCGTCGCATAAAACAGGTTGAAAACTGGCTAATGGATAGATTGAATCAGAGAATTTTAACAGATTTCTACACAAAAGAAAATGTCATAAACCACCTTCCAAAATATAGGGACAGCTTTTTAAAAGGTGAAGCATCCTTAGAGTCAACTCTTGAAAAAATCTTAAGACTAAATTCATAATTTCATTTAATATCAACCACTTATGCAGTTCTGTCAATGTCCTCCGTCCTGAATTGCTAAATTGACTGACTTTATCCACTCCATACATAAATGTCTGTATTATCTGAAGCGTTATTGTCTGAAAACGTTATTTTGTTTCATAAAATTATGAATTGGTGTATGGTTAAAAAATAACCACAAAAACACTTTTAAGGAGAAAATTATGGAAGAACAAAATGATAAAATAGTAGCAATGCCAAGACTTGGTGATCCAGCTCCTGCATTTAAAGCAGTAACCACTCAGGGAGAAATTAATTTTCCTGCAGATTATTCAGGAAAGTGGGTTATTTTATTTAGCCATCCAGCAGATTTCACACCAGTATGCACTTCGGAATTTATAACATTTGCATCAATGGAAGATCAATTTGCTGAAGCAGGTTGCAGTCTTGTTGGTTTGTCAATTGATGGATTATATAGTCACATTGCATGGCTGCGGACAATTAAAGAGAAAATTGAATATAAAGGTAAAAAAAATGTAGAGGTGAATTTTCCTTTGATTGAAGATATAACAATGGATGTTGCTAAAAAATATGGAATGATTCAACCTGGTGAGGATAGTACTAAAGCTGTCCGTGCAGTATTTTTTATTGATCCCAAAGGAATTATTAGAACAATCATTTATTATCCCCTCAGTCTTGGTCGTAATTTTGATGAGCTTTATAGAGCTTTAATTGCTTTAAAGACAGCAGATGAATTTAATGTTGCAACTCCAGCTGACTGGCGCCCCGGTGATGATGTCATCATCTCTCCTGCTGGTTCATGCGGTGCTGCAAAAAGTCGTATGGACGGCAAAGAAGAGATGACCTGCCAGGATTGGTTCTTCTGTTCTAAAAAGCTTGATAAAGATGAAGTCCTTAAAAAAGTACTTAAAAAATAAGTGACTTGCACTTCCATTATTATTTACAATCCAGATTGGTTCAATTTTTGTGGTTTTTTTTAAACTTTATTAAACTTTAATGTTTTAAAATGCCCTCCGTCCTGAATTGCTGTTCTGACTGCAGAGCAAAAATGTCCTCCGTCCTGAATTGCTGAATTGTTGCTGTTCTGACTGCAGAGTGACTCTCATTACTGATGGGTTAATATATTCTCTGTAAAAATATGTTGAAACTGGATGTTGCGTTTGTAAAGATAAGATATTACTATATTAACTATGACTCAAATAAATATCTATAAATTTAGTTTTGTTTTTATTGCAGTTTTTGCAATGTTTTTTACAATGTGTACAACTAAAAAGGATTTGCCTCAAGCTGATCTGCCTGATGGAAAAAGTACAGATTCTGAAGACTGGGCAGATTCTGAAACTGCAACATCTGATGTATCATCCGATTCAGATTCTGAATCTCCTAAAATAAATCTTGGCAAGCCTATTATAATGGATTGTTCGAAATGCACTACTACAGGAAAGACCAAAGAGGCAATGCTTTGTTCAGTTGATTTGTGTCCTGATAAGGTCGAGCCATTTGATAGCGATATTACTTTAGATACTGCCTCTGAAACAGATACTTTTTCAGATTCTGAAACTGCTACAGGAACATCACAAGATTCAGCAACTGTAATTGATACTGAAACGGAAATTGATACCAATACTCTTGATGACGTTATTCTTCACATTAATGAAATTTATAGTCCATTTACATTTAAAGACAAGTGCACTCTTGGTGATGCGTACAGAGCAGTTACCAGGTTTGGAAGCAAAAATAATGATTTGGCACCCAGAAAAGGACCATCATATGCTCTTCTTGGGACAGGATATGTAATTCCCCAACCAGCTGGACACAGTTTTGAATGTTGCGGCGGTGAAGCTGACTGTACAGCCTATGATACTGACAGTGATTCTGCATCAACTTTAAAAAAGAACCTCATAGATCCGTTTGATAATAATCCTGATGCGATTATGTTTGATATTGTTGAGTGGTCAATTACTTTAACAGCACCAGAAAGTGCAAAAGCTTTCAGCATATCATATGTTTTTTTCTCAGCAGAATACGATGAATGGATTTCAAGCCAGTACAATGATAAATTTTATATAGTTTTAAATGCCCCCCTTACAACTGGAGGCAGAGACAGGGTTATTAATTATACTTCCTGCAGAGATTCAAATGTATATTACGATTTTGAGGGCGTTAACTGTGATACACCAACAGGAAAATGCTGTTATATTGCAATAAATTCAGCCATGTCAGATTGTTGCTGGTATCCCCACGGTTCAGACCATGTAGATTATAAAACTTCAATAAGTGCATCCTGTCCTGGTGATCCCCTTACTGATAATACAGATATTTCAGGTACTGGTTACGAATGCGCCTCTGATGTTAGTGTTGATAGTACTCAAAACGGATCTTCAACGGGTTGGCTAATGACCTATTGGCCTATTACTCCAGGTGAGACATTTACTTTAACATTTCATATTCATGATACTTCAGACGGCGCATTTGATTCACAGGTTATATTGGATGCCTTTACTTTTTATAAAGATGTTGATGAAGAGAGTCACGGCACAATTCAAATAGATTAAAAAAGTAATTAATAAATGTTATTTTTATCTTGGAATATCTCTTTACGGGATGTAATATCCGCCCGTGAATGAGACGGTGATACAATTGGAATCTTCAAATAGCGCAAATAAACTGGCTGGTAAAAATCTTACTTTGTGGATGAAGATAAAGCGTAAACTGAGTTATATTCTTCATCATAAAGATCCCCCCAAAAAAGTTGCTCTTGGTGTCGCTCTAGGGATGTTTGTAGGAATGCTCCCTATAATGGGGATTCAGATGCTCGCTGTTACTCTTATTGCGTTTCCCTTAAAAGCAAATGTTAAAATTGCAATGGCAATGGTATGGATAAGCAACCCTCTTACATTTATTCCACTTTACTGGCTCAATTATAAATTCGGGCTCATTTTTGTTCCCAATATGAAAATTTCCTGGACAGAATTCTCGGGCATTCTCACAAAGGCCTCTGACTGGAATTGGAGTGCAATTGAAAAAAGTTTAAACAATTTAATGGGAATTGGTGCTGATATTTTTGTTCCACTATGGCTGGGTTCTTTAATTCTTGGGATAATTTTTGGTATTATTGCATACATCGTGTCTTTTAAATGGATAAATTTCTATAGAATCAAACTTCACCACGATAAATAATTAACTGTTTTTAATTCATCTATAAATAGTGTAATAAAGATCTCCATGAAAGGATCTGATACATAATGTCTTTGTCACTGGCATCATTTGGAAATATTATTTTGATATTTTCATCAGTTCTTTTTTGTCTGTCTGCTATTTTTGCTCTAACTGGACTGTCTCAAATCAGATTTGAAAAAGTATCAAGAGCCTTGACTCTTTCAGGTGCAATAGCCGGAACAGTTTCAATCCTTGTACTGGCCATGCTTTTGCTTACTCATGATTACCGTGTCCAGTATGTCAGTCATAATGCAGACAGAACAATGGATACTCTATTTTTAATTACCGCTGTCTGGGGAGGTCAACAGGGCTCGTTGCTTTTCTGGGCGGTTATTCAATCATGGTTTGCTGTTGCAGCGTCATATTTCACAATAAAAAAATTAAATCATCTTGCAAGACCTGTCATAGCTTTAATGTCCCTGTTTACCCTGTTTTTTACTCTTCTTGTTTTTACTAATTCAAATCCATTTACTCTTTCGGGGCATGATCTTATAAATGGTTCCGGGATGAATCCACTTCTTAGAAATCCATATATGGTTTTTCATCCTCCAACCCTATTTATTGGTTTTGCCGGATTTTCAGTGCCCGCAGCTTTTGCACTTGGATGGCTTTTAAAAGGTAATAAAGATGACAGGTGGCTATATTCAATCAGGCCTTTTATACTATTTGCCTTTGCATTTTTAACAATCGGCAATGTTTTAGGAATGGTCTGGGCTTATGAAGAGTTGGGGTGGGGCGGTTTTTGGGGCTGGGATCCTGTAGAGAATGCGTCACTTATTCCATGGATTACAGGTGCTGCACTTGTACACTCTTCAATGGCACAAACCAGAGCAAATGTTTTAAAAACCTGGAATATTTTCTTGATTGCAGCAACATTTATTTTGGTTATATTTGGAACTTTTTTAACCCGAAGCAATATTATTCAATCAGTCCATGCTTTTTCGGGTGCAACAACTGCACCATATTTTTTAGGATTTATTGCTGCTCTTGTTGCCGGTTTTATTGCAGTTTCAATTATTAAAAGAGATTTGTTGAAAAGTGAAACAGAGATAGAATTTTTTACAAAAGAGTGGTTTTTTGAATCAACCAACTGGCTCTTTACAGCAGCAGCTGTATTTGTCTGGACTGCTACAATGTGGCCTCTATTTCATTCAATTTTTAATGATCAGCAGCTATCAGTTCCCCCTGAATTTTTTAATACCTGGATGATTCCAATAGGAATTACTCTTCTGTTTTTCCTGGCTCTTTGTACTGTGATTCCCTGGAAAAACAGAAAAGAACAAAAAAGTATGATTTCTAAAACTTTTGCAGGTGGAGTTATATTAACAATTATTATAGTGACGGGTTTTATTTATAACAGTGATACTTTAGTGATAATGCCAACTTTTAGCAAATATGCCTCTCTGTTCTCAGTTGCTGTTTTATCATTTCTTGCCTTTACACTTTTACTTTCCATCAGAAAATCATTAATAAGTAAAAACAGGGTTAAGCTCGGAGGACAGATAGTTCATTTGGGCATACTCATAATGTTTATAGGATTTACAGGAGGCGGATTTAAATCAGAGAACAGACAAAGTCTGGCTCCTGGAGATTTTTTCATGGCCGGTGAATATAAAGTAACATTTATGGGCCTTAGAAGTGATGTTAATTATAAAAGAGAAGCTATCTATGGAGATCTTATTTATAGTAACAGCGAAGGCGAAAGCAAAATTGTATCACCTGCAAGATTTTTTTATCACTCCATGCCCAATCAGCCAACAAGCGAAGTAGCTATTGAAGGCGGGCTTTTTAAAGATCTCTTTTTTATTCTTGGAGAGACGGATTTGGATACAGGACATGGGGTAATTGAGGTAATTATAAATCCTCTGATTTTCTTTATCTGGCTTGGGGCAATTGTGATGATTACTGGAATTTTAATTGCAGCTTATAAAGACGGCTTTCTGATTACAGCTTTAAATTTTGAAGAGAGTTCTTTTTTTACAAAAAAGATAAATATAGTTTCTATTGTTTTCTCAATAATTCTTGTAACTGCTGGTTATCTCTTTGCTGCGGCCCCGGGTTTAATAGGCGGTCTGATTATAGTTCTTCTTTTTTTAATGTTTTATATTATTTACAAACAGATTCGTATTAATAATTTTTAATGTGGGAATTACAAAATTGAGTGATCAAAAAATTGAAACTTTAACACTGGATAACATCTCTAAAATATATGGGGAAAGACGGGTTTTATTCAATTTAAGCCTGCAGTTTAAAAAAGGTGAAATAGTTGCTGTTACAGGTGCAAACGGGGCAGGAAAGACCACTTTGTTAAACATTCTTGCTACTGTAATCAAACCTTCTTCCGGGAATCTTTTATTAAATAATAACAACGCTGATGCAAAAATGATTAGGTCTGTATGTGGCTATTTATCCCATGAATTTTTTTTATATTCTGATTTAACATGTGAACAGAATCTTAAATTTTTTTCCAGAATGTATGGTGTTAAATCCAATAAAAAACTTTTGCAGTTAAGTAAAGATTTTCTCCTTGCTGAGTTTTTTTCAGATTTGAAAGTGTCTGAGCTTTCAAGGGGACAATTGCAAAAAAGTTCATTTGCCAGAGTATTTGCGGGAGAACCGTCCCTGGTTTTTCTAGATGAGCCATTGACAGCATTGGATGATGAAGCTTCAAAAATGGTTAAAACGGTTATTCAAAATAATGCAAAACATGGTGGCATTGTAATATTTGCCAGTCATAAAAGAGATTTTATAGAGACCACCGCAACCCGTGAAGTAATTTTGGAAAATGGAAAAATTGTATCCGATATTCAAAATAAATCTTTAAGTTATTTTAAGAATAATGAGTAATTGATGAGTTTTTTATCCACAGCAATATTAATTCTAAAAAAAGATTTAATGATGGAATTTAAAAGCAGAGAGCTTATTTTATCAACTGGAATGTTCTCTCTTTTAATTGTTGTTTTAAGTGCGTTTTCTTTTGATGTAAATAAAATAGAGCCTTCACTTGCGGCCTCCGGAGCGATCTGGATTGCCATAGCACTTGGGGGAATCCTTGCAACGGAACGCCTTTTTAACAAAGAAAAAGAGATGAATACCTGGCTTGCAATAGTGTTATCTCCATCATCACGAAATGGAATATTTGCGGGTAAGTTTTTATCACTTTCAATATTTTTAATCATAATCATGATATTTCTTCTTCCAATTATAAAACTTTTTTTTGGGGTTGAGGTAAATGCACCTTTTTATTATTTGCCACTGATAATGGTTTTGGGTATTACCGGATTTTCGTCAATCGGGGCACTTTTCGGGGCGCTAATTGTAAAAACATCCAGGCGAGAGATGGTACTTGGAATTGTAATGCTTCCCCTTTGTGCACCTGTTTTAATACTCAGCTCTAAAGCAACTTTGGCACTTCTTGAGACCGGGACAAATCTTGAACTCAATGGATATATTAAAATTTTAGGAGTTTTAAATATTATATATCTTTCAATTGCACTCTGGCTGTTTGAATATCTC
>JAFGVO010000072.1 GCA_016937935.1 Deltaproteobacteria bacterium
ATCCCATCCTCTTTTTGTATATCAATAAAAGTTCTGGGACACTGATTGCTGCAAAATCTGCACCTGGTACTGTCATCATTTTTTGATATAAAACTCACATTTACTGCATCTTTGAGTCCAACAAAAACAGATTGTTTAACCTTCTGCTTTGCTTCAATTGCAGCCCCCACGGCACCTGCGACTTCTGCATATTTGTGACAGTAAACATCTGCCCCATCTACCTTCTTTTTAATAAAATCAACCTGGGCTTTTAGCGCGGCAAGATTTTTCTGAGTACCACCCTGAAGAATAAACTTTGTCCCGAGCTTTGCAATATTTGTCTCCTGAACAACATAGTTCCATATATTTAAAGGAAGTACATGGGCAAGGCCTGCCATTATCTCATCTTTAGTCCAACCGAGCTGCTGAAAATTAACTTTGTCCTGCTCCATAAATACAGCGCATCCATAATTAAAGGATGGAGCTTTCCTGGCTAAAAAAGCGTGCTCCGCATATTTTTCAACAGGTACCTCAAACTGATCTGCCATGGCCTGCAAAAAATATCCGTTTCCTGCACTGCACTGGGTATTGAGTCTTATGTCAACAACCCTGCCATGCTTCATGGTCATCACTTTTATATCCTGACCACCCACATCACATATAACATCAGGATCACCATAGTAATTCTGTGCAGATTTTAGGTGAGCCACTGTTTCAACAACAGCTGTGTCAATTGAAAATGCCTTTTGTAAAATATCAGAAGCATACCCTGTAACACCTGTTCCGATAATATTAAGAGAAAACTCTCTTCTTTTTTCCCAGTCGAGGATATTTTGAAACATCACCCTCAAATCAACAATGGGATTACCCTTTGACAGAACATAGTCTTTATAAATAAGCTCACCGGCACTATCAATAATAACCAGTTTAGAGCTGGTAGAACCACCGTCAACCCCCAAATAGACATCAACTATTGAACCTTTTTCAATTTCAGGTTCAATAAATCGGGGTATTCCGTACTCTTTTGCAAAAGCAGCTACTTCATTTTCATCCGTTGCAAGAGGAGGAAGAACCTCACCAAGAGCCTCCAGCTGACGGCTCTTTCCTTCGTTAATAAACTCAATAAGTCTGTCTGCTCCAGTATAAACAGAGTGCTTGTGAACCCCCTCCTGCTCTTTACCAAAAATAATTGACCCTATGGCCGCAAAATATTGTGCATTTTCAGGAACATATACAAGCTCTTCCATGGGTTTGTCTTTAGGCCTGAATTTATGAATTTCCCAGGTCTCAGGAAGAAGATTGCGCCACACATCCGAAAAAGCCTTAATATACGTGTGAGGCCCTCCAAGGAGAATAACGTCGTCACCAAGAGGATTTCCGTGGAGGAGAACCTCGATATTCTGTTTAACCACAGCAGTGCAAAGTGAAACAACAATCTCCTCGTCGCTTACACCTGCCTTTATAAGACCAATAACGTCCGTTTCTGCAAAAACCCCGCATTTGGCAGCTATGTGATGGATATTTAGCTCCTTTGCAGCTCTGATATTGCAGATGGCCTCTCTGGTCAGCTGAAGTTTTGAGAATATTTTATCAAGAGTTGCTCCGGTCCCTCCCGCACACTTATCATTCATATACGAGATAGAGGTCTTTTGTCCACGGCTGTCCTTTTTCCAGATAATGACCTTTGCATCCTGCCCTCCGAGCTCAACTGCCGAACCGGCACGAGGATGGAGCTTTTCAACAGCAAGTGTTACAGCATTAACCTCCTGAACATGAAGACCGTTAATATATTCCCCAAGGGAACGCCCTCCGTTTCCAGTTGTAAACAGATACATTGAGGAACCCTCAAAAGCACTCTCAATCTCCTGAAGAAAAGCAAGTACACTTTCGGGCTGTCTGGCATTATGGCGTCTGTAGTCTTTCCATAATATTGTTTCATTATCATCCATCACAACCGCTTTTACAGTTGTGGAGCCGACATCAAGTCCAATATATAATTTTTTATTTATAACGTTATTCATATCTTTTAATTATCTGATTAAATCCCCGTTGGGGTATGTGGTGAATATACATTTTTTGAATAAAATAAAAGCACTAATAATTCAAACATGTTTAATACGCAATTTTTACAAAATATATGACCCATTTTTAAAAAAAATATTGACCTGGAAAAAAAAGAACGATAAACAACTTTACATGAGTTTTTATTCAACAAACAAATTCTGGTTTTGGCGTAGCGCAAATTATTGCGGTGGGCCACCTATTGTTTAGCTGAAGTTTAATAAGTTTTTTAAAAGGTCCACTGTTAACCCAGCGGGCCTTTTTTTTTGCAAGGTTCGCAAAGATAATTATTTTGGAGGATTAAATGCAGGCATATACAGTTATCAAAGAATGTAAGGTAAATTCAGATCCATATTCACTTTTTTGCGAGCTTTCAAAAGATCTTGAAGATGCGGTTCTTTTAGAATCAAAAGACGGCAACGGAAAAAACAATATTGCAAGTATGCTCTTTTTAAAAACAGCTTTAAGATTTGAAGCTTTTAAAAACAGAGTAATAATTACAATTCTTACCGAAAATGGTAAAAAAGCACTAAGCGCAGTCAAATCAGAACTTGAAAAGATTGCACTATTCTCACCTCTTGCAGACGGAGCTGAGGTCATTTTTAAAAGTGAACTGGCAGAAGGTGATGATATTGCAAGAATCAAATCCATATACCCTGGGGATGTTATAAGAATCTTTGCAAACAGGTGGAACCTCGGCACTGATAACATTAATAAGAGACTTTCACTTCCGGGGGTTTTTTCATATGACTTTTTAGACAGTTTTGAAAAACTGCCAGAAGCCAAAGACGATACTCTAAATTTTCCCGATTACATATTTTACCTCCCTGAAGAGAGTGTCATTGTTGATCACGAAAAACACCTGGCATCTGTTATTATCCATGGATATGATGCCACAAGTTATGATGAGCAGTATAAATCTGATTCAAAAAGAGCTGAAGAACTTGCGGGATTTGTAGAATCAATAAAAGAGAGTCACGAAGTTGCATATAATAAGGTCGGCTCTTTTGATATGAACCTGGATGCGAAATCAGATATGAGCGACCGGGAGTACGCTGACCTTGTTATAAAAATGAAAACACATATTGTTAAAGGTGATGTTTTTCAGATTGTACCTTCAAGAACTTTTTTAGCCGATTGTGACAATTCATTAAAAACATACGGAGTTTTGCGGCAGCTTAACCCTAGCCCTTATCTCTTTTACATGAAGCATAAGGATTTTGAACTTTTTGGTTCATCCCCCGAGACAAGTGTAAAAGTTTATGGAACTCCTAAAACCGCATCTATAAGGCCGATTGCCGGGACCAGACGAAGAGGCTACCTTAAAGATGGAACCCTTGACAAGGATCTTGACGGACGTCTTGAGGCGGAACTTAAACTCAATGAAAAAGAGGTTGCAGAACATATGATGCTTGTTGACCTTGCAAGAAACGATATAGCAAGGGTTTCAAAACCGGGAACCAGATATGTTGAAAAACTTCTGGAAGTTGAAAGATACAGCCATGTAATGCATCTGGTATCAATTGTTGAAGGCGTTTTAAAAGATGATCTTGATGCGCTGCACGCCTATATTGCCTCGGCAAATATGGGAACACTTGTGGGCTCACCCAAAATTGAGGCGGCATCAATTTTACGAAAAAACGAAAATGACAAACGGGGACCTTACGGCGGAGCAGTTGGATACATTACATCTGATGGTGAAATGGACACGGCAATCATTATCCGGTCAGCCATAGTTAAAGATGGTGTAGCAAGAGTAAGGGCCGGAGCCGGGGTTGTATTTGATTCGGACCCAATGGCGGAAGCTGCTGAAACACGGGCAAAAGCAAGCGCTGTTCTTAAAGCAATTGCAATAGCAAAAGAGGTATAAACAATGAATGATAGTAATAAAAAACTTAATGTTCTTTTTATTGATAATTTTGACTCATTTGTATTCAACCTTGTGGATGAATTTGAAAAAAGAGATTGCAGTGTAACTGTATGGAGAAATAATATTTCAGCAGCACAGGCTCTTGAAATTTTTGAAAAAATGCCAAAACCTGCGTTAATAGTACTATCTCCAGGGCCAGGAAATCCTGATGATGCAGGCTGCTGCCTTGAACTTGTTAAAACAGCACCCCAAAATGTTCCGTTTTTTGGTGTTTGTCTTGGGCAGCAGATAATGACTCAGGCACTTGATGGAGAAGTTGTTTTAGCCGGTGAAATTGTTCACGGAAAAGCTTCTCAGATAAATATTAAGAAAGAGAGTTACATATTCAACGGTCTCGAAACCCCTTTAAGCGTGGGGAGATATCACTCTCTAAAATGCAATGTTGCAAGCAGCCAGTTTACAACTGTAGCTGATTACAAAGATATTCCCATGGCAATTGTACACAAAACGAGACCCCTTGGAGCTGTACAGTTTCACCCTGAATCAGTACTTACTCCACTTGGAGGAAAGATAATTGAAAACGTAATCAAACAGACTGTCAGCTTTTATAATAATATGGGGGAGTGATGATTTTTAAAGATTATTTAGAAAAAATTTCAGGACGGGTGAACCTTACAAAAAATGAAGCGGAAGATATTTTTACAGCAATGGTTTCCGGCAGACTTGAACCTGTTGAGATAGCTGCACTGCTCGTCTCTTTAAAAACAAAAGGTGAAGTTATTGATGAAATTGCAGGAGCCGCACAGGCCCTAAGAGACAATGCTCTTCAATTTGACAGGCCGGATTATCTCTTCGCAGACTCGTGCGGTACTGGTGGGGATGGTTCCCATACTATTAATGTTTCAACTGCTGCGGGCCTTGTATGTGCAGCTGCGGGTCTTCCGGTTGCAAAACACGGAAACAGATCAATAACATCAAAATGCGGTTCGGCAGATGTGCTTGAAAATCTTGGTGTAAAACTGGATGCATCTTCAGAAATTTCAAGGAAGGCTCTTGATGAAGCAGGAATATGTTTTTTCTTCGCACCAATGTATCACAGCGGCCTTCGCCATGCGGGGCCTGTGAGAAAACAGCTCGGTATGCGTACAATGATGAACATCCTTGGACCTCTTGTAAATCCTGCTGCCCCCGATGCACAGATACTTGGA
The DNA here is from genome assembly GCA_016937935.1 of Deltaproteobacteria bacterium. Taxonomy (GTDB): domain Bacteria; phylum Myxococcota_A; class Polyangia; order JAAYKL01; family JAAYKL01; genus JAFGVO01. Next base: position 5,119 of record JAFGVO010000072.1, read on the forward strand.
GTATTCAGTGAAGAACTGACAACTACTTCTGCAGAAGTTTTAAGATCCCTTGGAACAAAAAGTGCTCTTGTAGTGAACGGACAGGGGCTTGATGAGATTGCCATACACGGAACAACAAAAGGTGCACTCCTTAAAGATGGGACAATTACCCGGATGGAGTTTTCCCCAAAAGATGCGGGGTTAAAAGAGTTTTCACTTGAATCAATTAAAGGTGGAAGCCCACAGGAAAACAGCAGAACATTAAGAGCTGTTCTGGAAGGCAGAGGGCCAGAGGCTCATAACAGCGCTGTTGCAATTAATGCAGGGGCACTTTTGTGGGTTGCCGGAAAAGCAGACAGTTTAAAAGATGGTACATCACTTGCGATGGACACAATTTTATCAGGAAAATCTATTAACACCTTAAACAGACTTGCGGAGATTACTAATGGTGCTTAAAAAAATTGTCGAAAGTAAAAAAGTGTGGCTTGACAGAGTATGGAGTAAAAGAACATTTGATGGTATTGACAGCCTCGCTCTATCTGAAAGATCTTTTAAAGATGCTTTAAAAAAAGAGTCAACAGGCTTTATTCTCGAGTGCAAAAAAGCCTCACCATCAAAAGGATTAATACGTCCCGACTTTGATATAATGGAGATAGCTCTTGCCTACGCGCCATTTGCAGATGCCGTGTCTGTACTTGCTGATGAAGAGTATTTCAGCGGGAGCTACGACTATATTGAGACTGTTTCACAAAATGTGGATGTTCCCGTGTTGTGCAAAGATTTTATACTGGAGCCTTTTCAGATTAAACTTGCCAGAAGCAAGGGCGCGGATGCAGTTCTTTTAATGATGAGTATTCTTGATGATGCCCGCTTCACCACTTGTTTTGATGCAGCTCATAAACTTAACATGGATGCACTTGTTGAAGTAAGAAATGAAGATGAACTAAAAAGAGCTCTCGCCCTTGGGGCAGAGATCATTGGCATAAACAATAGAAATCTCGATAATCTTGAAATTGACATGGACACGACTAAACGCCTTGCCCCCCTTGTGCCAAAAGATAAAGTTGTTATCAGCGAATCAGGTTTTAATAACAATGAACAGATCTCTTTATTTGCAGAGATCGTTGACGGTTTTTTAGTTGGCAGCTCCATTATGCAAAAAGAGAACATTACCATGGCCGCAGGTGAACTTATTTATGGTAAAATTAAAGTTTGCGGTATTGCAAACCGTGATGACGCTGTAAACATTGCCAACAGGGGTGTTTATTACGGAGGTCTGATTTTTGCAGAGGGCTCTCCAAGGAAAATCTCTTTAAAAAAAGCTGCTTTAATTATCGAAAATGTAAAACTTAATTTTGTGGGAATTTTTAGAGACACAACAATTGAAGATATTGTTTATGCTGTAAAAGAGCTCAATTTAAAGGTAGTTCAACTCCATGGAAGTGAATCCCCTGAATTTGTTTTACAATTAAAACAACTGCTTCCTGAAGATACTAAAATATGGAAAGCTTTCAGCGTCACAGATACTCTCCCTGATACTTCTCAATATAAAAACTGTACTGTTTTGTATGATTCAAAACAGGGTGGCAGCGGAACATCTTTTAACTGGAATCTATTAAAACATATTAATATGAGTGAATCAGTAATTGCCGGAGGAATTGGTCCGGAAAATATTTTGCAGGCTAAAAAGCTTAATCCCGGTGTGATTGATCTGAATTCTAAAATTGAAAAAAGTGCAGGGGTAAAAGATATGACAAAACTCCATGCCGCTTTAAGTGAACTTAGAGGAAAGGGAAGAACATTATGAAGTTTGACGGAAGATTTGGAGAGTTTGGCGGCACTTATGTTCCCCAGATTTTATATAGTGTACTTGAAGAGCTGGAGACCGTATATCTTCAATATATTGATGACCCTCAATTTAAAAGTGAACTGGCAAAACTTTTAAAAAACTTTGCCGGACGCCCTACCCCTCTTTACAAATGCAGAAACTTCTGCAGTGATACCAACAGTGTTGTCTATCTTAAAAGAGAGGATCTGCTTCATGGTGGTGCCCATAAAACAAATCAGGTTTTAGGCCAGGCTCTTCTTGCTGAGAAATGCGGAAAGAGACGAATAATTGCAGAAACCGGAGCAGGTCAACATGGAGTTGCAACGGCAATTGTCGGTGCGCTTTTTGGATTTGAAACAGTTATCTATATGGGAGCAAAAGATATTGCCAGACAAAAATCAAATGTCTTTAGAATGGAGATGCTTGGTGCAAAAGTTGTCAGCGTAAAAGCCGGCGCTGCAACCTTGAAAGATGCTATCAACGAAGCTTTAAGAGACTGGGCCGCAAGTTATGAAACAACCCATTACATGCTTGGAACAGCTGCAGGACCTCACCCTTTTCCATCAATAGTCAGAGATTTTCAAAAGATAATTGGTGAAGAGGCAAAACAGCAGATTTTAGAAGAGGAGAAGAGACTTCCCGATGCTGTTATTGCATGCGTTGGAGGAGGCTCAAATGCCATCGGAATGTTTACGGATTTTGTAAACGAAAAAGAGGTGGAGCTAATCGGTGCTGAACCAGCGGGAAGAGGCAGTGAAACAGATTTTCATGGAATGACAATTACAAAAGGAAGCCCTGGAGTTCTCCATGGAGCTTATACTCATATTCTTCAGGATGGTGATGGTCAGGTTCAGGAGTCATACTCTGTATCTGCCGGTCTTGATTATCCGGGAGTCGGGCCAGAGCATGTTCATCTAATGAAAACAGGCAGAGCTAAATATATTGGTATAACCGACAAAGAGGCCATTGATGCATTTTTATCTTTAACAAAAACTGAAGGTATAATTCCAGCTCTTGAGTCATCACATGCCCTTGCAGCTGCCTATAAAATTGCAAAGAGCACAGATGATAAAAAGATACTTCTTGTAAACCTCTCAGGCAGAGGAGACAAGGATATGGATACAGTTGCATCAATTTTAAAAAGTGAAAACAGAGGTGTAGATAATGCAAAGATATAAAGAACTCTTTTTAAAACTTGAGAAAAAAAACAAAGGGGCGTTTATTCCTTTTGTAGTTATTGGTGATCCGGATTTGGAAACAAGCTTAAAAATTATTGAGGCTCTTATTGATGCAGGGGCTGATGCTCTTGAACTTGGAATACCTTTTTCAGATCCTGTTGCTGACGGACCGGTAATACAGAGTGCTGTTGTCAGAGCTTTGAAATCAGGAACAACACCAGATAAATGTTTTGATCTCATAAAAAAGATAAGAGATAAAAACTCTGAGATACCAATTGGAATTTTAACATATACAAATGCGGTTTTAATAAAAGGTTACACTAACTACTTTAAACTTGCAGCTGATTGCGGCATTGACTCTGTTCTTGCTGCAGATATGCCCGTTGAAGAGTCAAAAGAATACTGTCTGGCCGCTAAGAATGCCGGTGTTGATACTGTATTTATCGCACCTCCCAATATAACAAAAGAGCTTGCACAAAAAATTGCAGAAAGAACCAATGGTTATACATATGTAGTAACCCGTAAAGGGGTGACAGGGGCAGACAGCCAGGTTATGACCGGGTTTACTGATACACTAAAAATACTGGAAGAAGTAAATGCACCTTATCCGGTTATGGGTTTTGGAATATCTCTGCCAGAACATGTCAGTTCAGTTATCAATGCAGGAGCAAGAGGAGCTATCAGCGGATCTGCAACCGTTAAAATAATTGAAAAAAATCTTAACAGTGATAATAAAGTTGAAGATGTGATGAGACTGCTTGAAGAACTCACACAATTTGTAAATGAGATGAGTAATGCAGCATTCTTAAGGAGATAAAACGACATATGAACTCATTAAATATAAGCGGCGAGGCTGGCAGCAGCGAAATTTTTCTTAATGGAAAACTTGATGACCTTAATAGGTTTATCAAAAATCGCAAGACATGCATTATAACAGATGAAAATGTTCACCATTTTTACAAAGATCAATTTCCTTCAGATATTCCGATAATTGTTGTTCCTGCCGGTGAAAACAGTAAGACGATTGAAAGCGCCGGCAGTATTCATAGAAAACTCGTTGAGCTTGAAATGGACAGGGGCTCTCTTTTAATTGGTATTGGTGGAGGTGTGATAACCGATCTTACAGGCTTTGTGGCAAGTACTTTTTTAAGAGGTATCGCCTTTGGCTTTGCAGCAACAACAATTCTCGCCCAGGTGGATGCTGCAATCGGGGGCAAAAACGGTGTCAATCTTGATGGATATAAAAACCTTGTAGGAATTATCAGACAGCCTGAATTTGTACTTATTGCAGCTGACACACTTTCAACGCTCCCAAGAGAAGAGCTTGTTAACGGCATGGCCGAAGTTATTAAATGCGGACTTATCGCTGATATTGAACTCTTTAATATTTTAGCTGATGCGGCAAAAAATGAGAACCCGTTTAAGCATACTGATCTTGCGCTGGTCTGCGGGATGGCTGCAAAAGTAAAAGTTGATGTGGTTAACATTGATGTATTTGAAAAAGGTGTGAGACGTCATTTGAATCTTGGCCACACCCTTGGTCATGCTATCGAAAAACTAAAAAAGATACCCCACGGTTTTGGGGTGAGTGCAGGCATAATTGCTGCAGCAAAAATCAGTATAAAAGAGGGTTTGATTTCAAAAGATGTTCTTAAGGTTATAACAGAAACCCTTGGGGGATATGGACTTCCTCTCTCTTATAACATAACGGCAGCTGATGCTATGGATGCCATTTTAAAAGATAAAAAACGTAAGGCAGACAAAATCAATCTTGTTCTTTTAGAGAATATTGGCAAAGCAACTGTTAAACCATTTGGCTTTACAGAGCTTGAAAACGCACTTGTGGAGGCCCTAAAATGATTTGCAGAGCAATCATTCCAAAAACCGTAAAAGAGGCCTTGGAAATTAACAGGAGTGCCCCGCTTATTGAAATCAGACTCGAAGAGATAAAAGGACTTTCAAAAGAGAATATTTTAGATATTTTTAAAACTGAGTCAAAAATTATTGCCACCTGCAGACCTGGCAGCATGGATGAAAAATCTCGTCTTCAAATACTAACATGGGCGATTGAAGCCGGAGCCACATATGTGGATGTTGAAATTGAGTCGGATAATGACTTTAAAGAAGAGATTGTTAAAGTTGCAAATATTAATGGGACACAGATAATAATTTCATATCATAATTATGATAAAACTCCCGATATACAGACATTGAAAGAGATTATTGATAACTGCTTTAAAGATGGTGCCCACATTGCAAAAGTCGCCTGTTTTGCAAATTCAAAAATGGATGCTGCAAGAATAATCTCTCTTTTAGATGATTCAAGGCCAATAATACCTCTTGGTATGGGAAAAGAGGGCGAAATCACAAGGGTTGCAGCCCCGATTCTAGGAGCCCCTTTTACTTTTGCACCTTTAAAAGATGAAATGACAACCGCCCCCGGTCAAATTGCGTCTGAAACTCTTGAAAAAGTATACACTCTTTTAAATATATTGTAATATCCCCCCTGATTTTTAGATAGACGTTTATCGCCTATACATTTCATTTTAACAGTGTTCTATTATTTAGTTTAAGTGAAAGGACTGCAAATGAGACTTGAACAGATACGTGCTGCAATTAATAAATCTGACAGGGACCTGATTTCTCTTCTTGCCAAGAGAATGGAGCTTGCAATTCGCACCCGCCCTTTTAAAAAAGATACCCTTGATACGGGCCGTGAAGAGGCGGTTATAAAAAACGCAAAGAATGCAAGGTTTGGAGTTCTTACTGAAGATTTTGTGGAAGAGATAATAAAAGGAATAATGAGTGAGAGCAGAAAACTTCAGGATAAAAATCTCACTCTTGTGGCTTTTCAGGGTGAGCATGGGGCATATAGTGAAATCGCCTGTAGACAGCTTGTAAAAGATAACGGGGCATACATCCCTAATGAAAAATTCAGAGATGTTTTTGAAGGTGTAGAGATGGGGGCTTTTGATGTGGGGATTGTTCCTGTTGAAAACTCCCTCGAAGGAGCTGTTACCCAGGTTAACAATCTTCTTGTAAAAACAAAATTAAAAGTTATTGGTGAAACAGTTGTTAGAATTGATCACTGCCTCATGGCTAAAAAGGGAACAGACCCTAAAGAGATTAAAATTGTATACTCCCACCCCCAGGCTCTGGGACAGTGTGCTGAATTTATTAATAAAAACAATCTTGAAGCCAGACCTTACTACGACACTGCAGGTGCGGCAAAAATGATTATTGATAAAAACCGCCCTGCTGGTGCAATTGCAAGTCCTCTTTGCGCTGATTTTTACGGCCTTGAAATTATTCAGGAGCACATTGAGGATGATAACAGTAATCAGACCCGCTTTTTAATGCTGTCAAAAGAACCTTTAAAAGAGGAAGGCAACAAATGCTCTCTGGTTTTTTCTACAACAGATGAAGCGGGACAGCTTCTTAAAGTTCTCTCAATTTTTGCAGATAATAAAATAAATCTCACAAGAATTGCATCCATGCCTAATAGGGAGGATCATGGAAATTACAACTTCTTTTTAGACTTTGAGGGGTCGGACAGAGACCCTGCTATAGTTAAAATAATCGAAGATGTAAAAGCCAACAGCCAGAGCATGAACTTTCTTGGATGCTATAAAGCCTATAAACAGTAATTTTTGACTAGAAAGTATTTTTAAATTTATATGAAAACAGTGTTAACTTATAAATATTCGGGATGTTTTAAAACACTGACTATTTTGACAATTATTTTATTATCATTAATTTCACAAAATTCCATTGCACAGAGCCTGCCTTCGTTTAGTGAAGATTTCTGGCAGGGTGAAAAAACAAGTGCATCCGGAAAAATTAAAAGAGGTGCAGGACTCACGGTTCTTGGTGCCGGCACTTTTGTGCCTGCTGCAATTTTAATAAAAAAATCCATTGATAACCCTTCAAGATACACGGGATGGAGCGCTGCTATTTCTATAGCGGCAATAGGAATGACCGCCCATGGAATAGGGAGTATTCTGTTTGGAACAAAACA
>JAFGVO010000073.1 GCA_016937935.1 Deltaproteobacteria bacterium
AAAAAGGCTCTTTGCTCTTACTCTCTCCAAAATATTATCAACAACTCTTTTTTGATAATTCCAGTATCTGTAAAGGTAAAGTCTGTTATTTGAATCAAGAACAAGGGGCGTAATTTCGCTTCCATCACTGCAAAGGGTACTATTATTTAACATATCTTTAATAGTATTAATTTCAGGCCATTCATAAGAAGCTGCTTTTTCTGTTTTTAATTTTGGCAGTTTATCAAGCTCAACACAGACATCACCCTCAGTTGCAGCTCTCGATGCAAGAGCCAGGAGCATCTTTACCGTTTTATCATCAATTTTATAAATATCAGAAACTCTTTTGGCAAACTCAACGTCAAGCTCGCTTAAAAAACCTTCAACATACAGCTCATTAATATAATCACTCATAACTAAACACCTGCCTTGCAAAACAGTTCTGCAAGGGTATCAATACGCAAAAAAGGAGGCTTATCAAAAAAAATTCCCTCAGATCTATTGTACTGCATTCCTCTCATATAAAGATAAAAAACCCCTCCAAAATCATCAATGTAATTATAATTTTTCATCCATCTTTTTAAATAGATATGGGCCACTGTGGTATACAGGTGATACTGAAGAAAATAGTCATGTCCCGCCATATCATCGTTAAGACTGTTTGCAGTGTAAGCATCACTAATATTGCCTAGATTATTTGTCTTATAATCAATAATGTACCACTTGCCTTCATACATAAAAAGAAGATCTATATAACCTTTCAAAAATCCTTTAAACCTTTCAAAATCAAGATCTCCAAGTTTAGCGGCATATGATTTTATAAAAGGGTCTGACTCTATAGAAAAAACTTTTGAAAGCTCCTGTTTAGAAAAGTTGTTTTTTTCATCAACTAGTAAAGTAAATTTTAATTCAGAAAATCTATTTTTATTATCAATTGCTGAAAGTTTTAAATTTTTTCCGTCAATTGTGATATGTAAAATTTCATATATCCATCTTGCAATTTCATCATAATCAACTGATACAGAATATCCTGCAGACTCTGCTAAAACCTCTGCATTTTTTTTAATATCTTTGATTTGTGCAGTTTTAAAATTGATACTCTCCATAACGAGATGAATAAAGTTTCCAAAAACCGGACCGGAATCAAAGTTCTTCCATTTAATTTCGTCTAACTTAATCCCTTCAACAGATTCCGTCCCGAAAATAAAATCTCTATGATGGGAACTGACTAAAGAAGAAAAACTCATTGCTGTATTTTTTCGCTCAATATTACCTTTAAAAACTCTATTTTTTACATAATCAAAATCTTTAACAGGAGAAATATATTTATCGGAGGAAGGATGTAAGATGTAAAAATCAAACTTATTGCCGGTTTTTGTTTTAAAAGCCCCAAGAGATTCAATAAGCCTGTTATCATCCCAGTTTAAAGCCTTAATACCATCATCTTTAAAACGGTGTACAAGATTTCCAAAACTGCATGAATCAAAAGTTTTAAATCTTCCCCATATTACTTTTAAAAGATGCTTTGCCCTTGTAAGAGCAACATATAAAAGACGCATACTCTCATTTTGCGACTCAATTTCAAACTGGGATAAACTGGTTTTGAAGCTGTTGTTTAAATCAAGTTTAGCTTTGTAGTTGTCATCGACATCATGAAAAAGTACAATATCTTTTTGTGACGGGCTATTATTTTCTTTAAAAACAAACGGCAGGTAAACAACATTAAACTGAAGCCCTTTACTTTTATGGACAGTCATAATTTTTACAGCTTCACTATCTGAGTCCATTCTTTTTTCAAACTCTTCACCACTGAAATCATCAGGATCTCCAATAGCCCGGGACAGAAAATTAAGGAGTTCAAAAATACCTGCTCCAGCCATGGACTGTTTTTGAAGCAGTTCAAAAATATGCATAAAATCTGTTAGATATCTTTTACCTGCTTTACTCTTTAGAACCCGTGAAACAAAACAATGACCATCAATCTCAATTTCAAGAAGAGTCTCAAACATAAACGCAAAGCCTCTATTTCCTAAAACAGTATTGAGATTTTCGAAAAGTTCCTCAAAATAATAAAGAAATTCTCTCTCATTTTGAATTAATGATTCAAGATAGTCGTCAGTATTGTTATTATTATAAAAACCCCAGGTAGTTAGTGCACCTTTTAAAACTCCCGTATCAAAAGGATTATTAATTGCCTGTAAAATCTGAAACATATCCCCTGCTGCTACAGATGTAAAAACCGATCCACCTCCATAAATAACAGAATTAACCCCTCTTATATTTAAAGCAACCTGCATGTCTCTAGCATCCTGATTTGTTCTTACAAGGCAGGCCACATCTTTGGGGGTTATTTTTTCATTATCAATTTTATTATCCCGATTTAAAAGATTAACTATATCTGTTGCAACATATTCAACAATATTAACACCGGTACTATTAATTCTTGGAGCTTTCTGACCGTCTTTTGATTTTGTCTTTTCTGAATTTTCTTTCGTTGATTCAACCAGCATAATTTGAAAGGATGCCGCTGTTTTTCCATTACTAAAAAAACTATCCCCCTTTTTATCCGGAACAGTTGAAGGAACAAACTTTATATCATCATACCCAAAAGGAGTTTTAACATTTAAAAAAAGATCGTTTACACATTTTACAAGACTTTTATCAGAACGGTAGTTAACCCCAAGTGTTGACTTTAACTCTGCCTTTTTTGATGCATCCATATATGCAAAAATATCCCCGCCTCTAAATCCGTAAATAGCCTGTTTGGGATCTCCAATCATATAAAATGGAATGTTCCGTTTTATAAACATCTGATTAAAAATTTCATATTGATAAGAATCAGTATCCTGAAACTCATCAATTAAAACGGCCCTGTAATCTCCGGCCGCGGCAGTTATAAATGCACTGTTTTTCAAAACTCCATTGTATGTCTTTTCTATTAAATCGTCATAAAACAGAACACCCTCTGCAATTTTCTGTTTGGGCAACTTTTCTCTAATAAATTTTATAAATTCAAGCTTTGCATTTATGACTTCGGACAATAGATTTCCAAATAAGGTTTGAAGAGTATCAAGCTTATTAAAAAAGGGATGTTCAAGTGGCTCTTTATTTTTGTTCAGTCTTGAGACCATTTCATTATAGGCAAACTTAAAAATAAGGTGATGATTTTTTAAGCTGCCACTATCCCTGGTCAGTTCATTTTCAAAAAAAAGTTTTACATCTTCAAGCCATAAAACTATATTTGCAGGTTTATATGATGCCCGATTAAGTGAATCCTGATTTGTCAGAATCTTACATATATTTTTTTCATCTTTTAAAAAAATATCTCTGCACTCGTTAAAACAGCTTTCAAAATCCTTAATTGGGTCCTTAATTATTTTGGGATGAATAATTTCAAGCTCTGGCCTTGAAGAGATAGTAAAAAATAGTTTTAAAAGTTTATCCACTGTAAAATCGGTCTCAATAAATATTTTAGCAAGATAAGGAGGCATATTAAAAATTTTACTATTCCAATAGGCAGTTATCTTCTCTTTAATCCAGGGGGTGCTGTTTCCGTTCAGCTCCATCTCAAAATCAATTCCGCTGTAAAATGGATTTTCAAAAAGAACCTTTCTACAGAATCCATGAATAGTAAAAACCGAAGCACTGTCATAATCTGCAAGGGCACTCTTTAAAAGTTTTATAGCCTCGTCCCTGTCTATTTCATTAACAATTTTAAGAATTGATTCATCTGGAAGAGAATCTTTTTTTTCAAGAATATAAAGTGCATCCTGCAGAGTCGTTCTGATTTTATATTTAAGTTCACTTGCTGCAGCATCTGTGAATGTCACAACCAGAATTGAAGAAATACCAAAGCGTTTTTTTAAAAGAAACCGTAAAACGGTTCTTGTAATATTATACGTTTTGCCTGTTCCTGCACTTGCCTCCACAAGGTTTAATCCCTCTAAAGGGGCGTTTGTAACATCAAAACAGTTCATATTAATATTCTCCATCAGCTGCACTTTTCAAAATCGAGATGTTCTATCATTGGTAAAAACAACTTTTCAGAGATCATTTTAAATCCTGCCAGACTGTGCTCAAAACTGTTTAATAATCTGAACGCCCTTGATGCAGAAGGATCATCTTCAAGACGTGGATACTCAAAAT
>JAFGVO010000074.1 GCA_016937935.1 Deltaproteobacteria bacterium
CTTTAGAACAGCGGAAATAGCCTTGTATCATACACTTGGCAAGCTACCCGAACCCAATTTTACCCACAGATTCTGGTGAAGAGGCATCTTTAATAACTGAAGGGATGTTTTCAACCGCAGCGTTATACATATTTAAAGCCATTTTGTTTTGACCTGTACGTTCGTAATCCATACCCTCTAAAGCATAAATCGCACTTTTCAACCCTTTTTCAGAAACATAAACACTGTGTAAATCATGGCAATTAACGTTTACCCTTTTATGAGAAATATCAACACTTTGAACTTTTATGCCGGTTTTATTCACCGAAGAATGCTCAGACTTGCAGCTCCCTAACAAACAAAAACATGTAACTAGTAAATACCTAAAATACCTGGTCATAATTAAACTTTCTGATAATCAACCTTGCAATACCTGGTTTGTTACTCTTCATGTTTCAGTGTTAAATCAATGGGGGAGTCCAGGGTCAGACCTCACACCTAACTTTTCCATCTCGACAATTCTATAAAGTCCTCTTTGCCACCATAAATAATAAATCTTCCAAAATAAATCTCCTCAAAATAGCTCTTCCAGGTTAGATTTTTTTCATTATTTTTTAAACCGGGAGGTCAATTATGAAGGTTGTTCCTTTGCCTCTTTTTGATTTTACGCTCATCTTGCCTTTGTGATTGTCTGTAATAATAAAGTAGGAAATACTCAGTCCGAGACCTGTTCCTTCTCCTGGCTCTTTTGTGGTGAAGAAGGGTTCGAATATCTGGCTGGTGTCATCAATATCAATTCCCGGGCCGTTATCAGAAATTTTGATTCTTACAATATTATCATCTTTAAGATGATTAATGTTTATTACAAATTCAGGTTCCCATCTGTCCGGTATATCTTTCCTGTCACTTATGGCATCAACTCCGTTTTGAAGAAGATTTATAAAAACCTGCTGAATTTTTATACTGTCACACGGTACATCCGGAAGCCCTTTTTCATAACTTCTCGTGATCTTCATATCAGAAAATGACAACTTTTTGTTGTAGGCATTGGCAGTCATAAGAGAGATACACTTGTCCATCAGTATTGGTATACTGTTTAAATTCATTTTTAAATCTGTCTGTCTCGAAAAATCGAGCATATTCTGAATTATAGAAGCGGCGCGGGCTCCGGCGTCTGATATATTGTCAATTATCTCCCCAATATTTCTGTTTGACATAAATTTTTGAAACGCATCCATGTCAAGTCCCACGTCTTCGGACAACCTGCTGTTGAGTGTGGACTTTTGCATCAGCCTTCTTTTTAAAATTCCCGCCGAGAGAATAATACCTGCGAGGGGATTATTAATCTCATGGGCCATTCCTGCAGCAAGACCTCCAACAGAAAGCATTTTCTTGCTTTGAATAACAGTCTCTTCAAGCTGAACCCTTTTAGTGATGTCATCAATAAGAATTACAGCTCCATTTCGCTCTTCTGCCTTTAGGGGAAAAATTGAAAACGTTTCAAAAACAACTTTGCCGTTGTCATTTTTTCTTTCAAGTTTTTCAACTGAAATTTTTTTTCTTCTCTTTACTGATTCAGCAATTTGATCCTCAATACTGTAAAGTACCGGAAAAACTTTTAAAGCACTGCTCCCCTTAATCTGACTTTGCTCCACGTCTGAATATATTTCTGCTCTCTTGTTAAACTCTGTAACAATCATATTTTCATCAATGCCAATTAAAACAGATGGCATTGAGTTAATTACATCGGCAAGATAATTTCTCAGTTCTATAATCTTTTTTTCACTATTTTTACGATCTGTAATGTCAACTATTGAGGCTCTTAAATCTGTACTTGTATCATTTGGCACTTTGACAAATCGGACATCGCAAATAGTTTCACTCTCTGAACTGAAATTCTGAAAAGTCCACTCAAAAAATATCAAATCATTTTTTAAAGCGTCACTAATTAATGATTCAAGTCTCCTTCTCTCTGATTCTTCATCATGAGGGCTCTTTTTATTCAATTCCCAGATTTTATATTTTTTGATTTCAGTGAGCTCAAGATTGAAAATTTTTAATGCCGCAGGATTTGCATCATCAATTTGTCCATTACTGCTGTTAATTAAAATTATGCCCTCAGGAGCGGTCTCAATAAGTGTTCGATGTCTCTTTTCACTTTGTGAAACCTGCTCCATTGCGAGATGTTTCTCGTTATCAATTTTACGTGCCTGCAAAATAATATAAACACACAACATTGCAACAAACAGAAGAATTATCAGAGTTAACATCTCAAGATGATGTCTGGTTTTATTCATCTCATTTTTTACATCTTCAATATATACACCTGTTCCAATAATCCATCCCCAGGGTTTAAAACCTTTTACAAAAGATATTTTAGGAACAATTTTAGACGGGTTATCCTTCCACTGCCACATATAATCAACGTAACCGCTTCCATCTGTTTCAACAGTTTTTATAAACTCTTTAAACAGATATTTCCCTGCGGGGTCTTGAAACTCTTTTACGTATTTACCAACCAAATCAGCTCTGTAGGGGTGCATAAGCATAATGGCTGTCATGTCATTAACCCAGAAATAATTTTTATTATCAGAACCATAGCGTTTTAAAGATAAAAGTTTCAGGGCTTTTTCTCTGGCTTCTGCAGAAGTAATAATGCCCGCCTCTTCCTGCTGATGACAATATTCAAGATCATAATAAGCCGACTCGATCAGCTCTTTAATCATGACTCTTTTTTGAGCCATCATGGCGTTTTCCTGATAGGGAATAATAAGCAGATAGATTGAGCTTAAAAAAAGAGCAAATGTAATAAGAACAGGAAAAAGTATTCTGAAAAATACATCTTTTCCCGAACTCTTATTTGCAAAAAAAACTCTCTTCATTGATTACTCACTATTAAAACTGTTAAAAACTATAATATAAGTGTGTTAATTAATATTCATATAACACATAAAATCCAAAACACCTGTTTTTTATGAAACAACATATGATATATATTTAACTGAAGTGAATTTATATTCAGCAGGTTTTAATATTAATTTGAATATTTTTTATATAGAAATACTTTGATAAGAGTAATATTTAATATAGTTTATATATATCATGAATCAAGGTTCACACATTCCCTCTTACCTTCTTTGCGAACGATTTGCTCAAAATAGTTCTGTGGCGGCACTCTATCCGCCTGATGAAAGAGGGGCCGGTTTTTTACAAAACATAGCGAAACAGATTATTATAGTTCAAAAACAGAGTTCTGATCACAGACCAACAGCCGGGGAATCTTTTTTAAGAATTACTGCGGCACATAATTCTATTCCTTTTAAACCGGGGAGTTTTGATGTTGTTCTTACTTTTAACTTTGATTTTGAAAATGAAAATTTTAATTTTCTGACCGAAATTAAAAATACAAAAAAACTTATAAATTCCACAGGGATTGCGCTATTTTTCATTCCAAATAAAGAGAACCTTACTGTAGATGTAAAATTAAAAAATAATATCCCCGATTTTTTAGAATTTGAGCAGTCCTTAAGAAGAGCTTTTCCACACATCATAACATTTGCCCAGCATCCTCTTTATGGTGCAACCCTCTCTCCCATTGGAAGACGATTCAAAGAAAACGCCCCGCTTTTAGATGACAGGATGCTCTCGGCTGATGATGAAATGCCTGACTTTTTTGTGGGTATATGTTCGGACAGATTTCATAAATTTGATGATACTGTTATAGCCCAACTTCCCTTTAAACCTCTTCTGGACTCATTTTTACAGGATTCTGAAAAAAACCTAGGAGTAATCAGCCTTCTTCAAAGGGAGAAAAAATTAAAAGAGCAGCGTATTGACGATCTATTGATAAATATCTCTAAAATGGAGTTGAAGCTAAATGAAAATGATACTTTTGAGCAGGAGAAAACAGCTTTAGAAAACAGGGTTTCATATCTTGTACAACAGATTGCCAAAAGAGAACAAAATGCTTTAAATGCCGAAAAACATACTGAAAAGCAGTCCCTCAAAATAATCGAACTCGAGAACAGTATTAGTCTCAGTAAAAGAGATATTGTCAGACTCGAACAACAGATTGATATGGTGGAGGAGTCTAAAAGGCGAATACTCTTAGAAAAAGATGACTGCTATAATGAGATTGAACAGGCAAGAAACAAGCTTCGGGAATCCTCTACAGAACTAAAACAGAGACTGAGACAGATTGACGAATACGTTGAAATAATTGCATCTAAAGAGAATGAGAGTGATCTTTTCAACTCGGAAATTTTAAAGTTAAGATCCGAAATTTCGAGATTAAAAGAGGAAAACAGTCTTTTATCAATAAAAGACTCTCAGAACTCCCAGAATGATGCTGTTGTTAAAACCCTTGAGGCAGAACTTGAACGGGCGAGAAACCTTACTTTAAACGAAAAAAACCGTCTTGAAAAAATGATTGAACAGGAGCATGAACGACTCCTTTTGGTTATTGATGAAAAAGAGGCGTCCAGACAGGAAGTCCACAGACTTAATCTCGAAATTAAACAGCTTCAGCTTCTTATTGATGACAGCAATGCTCAAAAGGATACCAGTGCGGAGAATATAAAATCCTTTGAAGAGCGCATTGCCTCGCTTCACGAAATTAACAGGGATCTTAATAACGCAAACAGTGACAAGGCAATTAAACTCGAGGAGATTTCACAGCTTGCAGAAAACAGAGCGGATGAAATTAAACGTATTGAACATGCGGTCACCCTTCTTAAAAGCAAGTCTGATGAAGCTGAAAAACGTTCAACCGCACTTCAGAACAGAGTGCTTGAACTTGACAGGGCTCTTATTGATGCAGAAACCAGAAGTGCCCATTATGATACACTGGTAGAAAAACTCACCACCCTTGAAGAAAAAAATCAGCTCTCACAAAATCGCATAATCGAACTTGAAAGAGCCCTCTCCAGTGCCGAAAACAGCGTGATTGGCGCACAGCTAAGCAGTGATAATCTGTCTCAGATCAAAGAGCATTACGCAGAGGCGCAAAAAGAGATTATCAAACTTCAAAATGAACTCTCCGATGCGGCAAACCGCAACATGGAACTCGAAGTTAAATCCCTCCGGTTTGAACAGCTTGAAGTTCGCTATAAAGCAGCCTTTGACCAGATTGACATGCTCCAAAGAGAGATTGAAGCATTGCGGGTTAAAGCCACTGAATACAACTCCTTAAAACGGGATCTTGGTAACGTTCAGAACCTTTACAAAGAGGCAGAGGCAGATCTTGATTCAAATAAAAAAGAACTTGAAAGAGCAAATGATAAAATAAAGAAAATGGAAAAGGATCTTGAATCCGCCATGGAGGCTCTTGCTAAAATTGAAGAGGGCGCCGATTCAAAAATTCATTCAGCCGCATCCACAATAAAAACTCTTCAAGATGAAATAACAGCCCTTAAGCAGGAAACCGAGACCGAACTTATAAAAGTAAAAGAGGATCTTGAAACTGAACTTAAAATCTCCTACGACCAGCTTGAACAGAGCAAACAGGAAATCTGGGAGTTAAAAGAGGAGATTGTACGCCTCCAGGCACAAACCGCCGCTACAGCTGCAGCAGCGGCCAATGAGGGTGTAAACGAAGAGTTTCAATCAACTCTCCTCGAACAGGAATCAATAATTCTCGAACTTCAGGAGGATAAAAATCATCTCAGACGTGAGGCTGAAAAATTAAACAAGTCTCTTGCTCTAAGAAAATCCAATATGAAAATCCTTGCCACCCTCCTGAAAAAAGAGCACCTGAAAAACAGCGTAGATGATTCAAATGAAAAATTTGATATTTCACAATTAATCAAAAACAGCGGTGGAAATATTAATGATGATGACCTCTCATTTCTCGATGAGCCCTCACTGTTAGATGAAAATACATCAGGAGACTCATCTTCATCAAGTCATCAGGACGACGATATTGTAGATGCAATAATGGAAAGCGTAGTATTAAAAAACAGCGCTGACAACGATGACACTGCAACAGAAATTACCGAACTCGTAGAAGACGAAGACTAATACAAAATCCCAATTCACGGCTTTATATATTTATTGAGTAATTCTGAAAGTTCGGATTTTCTGAATGGTTTGCTTAAGCTTGAGGTAAAACCGTATTCTTCGGGGTTTGCCATTACGGGGTCTTCCGCATAGCCGCTGGTTACAAATGCAGGGTTTTTAAAATTCATTTTCCTGATTTCATCAATGGCTTCCCTGCCCCCCATGCCCCCTGGAATGGTCAGGTCAAAAATCATTCCCCTTATTTCTCTTTTAGCGTCAATTTCTGATGAAACAAAATCAATTGCCTCTTTTCCATTTTTTTTACAAATCACTTCATACCCAAACTTCTCAAGAATAGTCCGAAAAGTATTAAGAATAACTTCTTCGTCATCCATTACCAGAAAAGTTCCCCTTCCTTTATGTACAGATGCAAATTTTTCTGGAGAAGATGAAACAATCTCTTTAGAAGCCGGCAGAAAAATATGAAAAGTACTTCCTTTGCCGGGTTCGGATTCAACATCAATGGAGCCTCCATGGCGTTTAACAATTGAATAACAGCTGGCAAGGCCCAGTCCGTGACCAGTCGTCTTTGTGGTATAAAAAGGGTCGAAAATACGTGGAAGGATTTCCTTTGGCATTCCAACGCCCGAATCTTTGATTGAGATCCTGATGTAATCACCACCGGTCAACTGAGGGTGGTCATTTTGGGCAACCTTAATATTTTCTGCTGTTAACAAAATAGCACCACCATCGGGCATTGCCTGTTTGGCGTTTATAACAATATTATCAATTACCTGACTTATCTGGTTTTTGTCAAAATCGCAGGTGGGGAGATCCTGTTGTATTTCAAAATTACAAAGCACGTTTGACCCGCTCAAAGCAAATTGAGCTGTTTCCTGCACAAAAGGAAACAAATGCTCTACTTTTTTGATTGGTACGCCCCCTTTTGCAAATGTCAGAAGCTGAAGTGTAAGTGCACGGGCTCTTTCGATTGTACTGGTGGCATTTGAAAGATACTCTAAAATTATCTTGTCCTTTATCTCTCCAGCTGCCAAATCGATATAGAGATAAACACCCCCTAAAAGATTATTAAAATCATGTGCAATACCACCGGCCAGAATCCCTAAAGATTCAAGTTTTTGTGTTTGCTGAAGCTGCTGTTCATACTTTCTCTGTGATTCCTCAAGTGCCTTGCGCCGGACAATTTCGCTCTCTGCCCGTATTAGATTATTTCGCATGTTCTTTGTAAGCAATTCCACTGCAAATGCGGCGATCAGTAAAATACCACCGGCAAATATAAATAAAATCCAGGATTCCATTGCCCCGTCAAATGGCTTTGTAACAAACCATCCATTCACTTCACCAAGAGGCAGCCAGCCCATGGCCGCCAATGTCAATCCGACACATATTCTAAAAAACCTTTTATCCAGTGTTAAACCCGCAAAAAGAACAATAACAGGAAATGCCATAACCGCAGTGTCCCTAATTCCCTGACCCACCGTGGCAACACCGGATACTGTGACAAGTGAAAATATTACAAAAGTAAAAATACTGCCCCTCAAATTATGACGTTTAAGCAATACCATTGGCACAATGAGCAGTAAAAAACCTGCAAGGGTTATGGCAACCATTTTCAAGTCATGCACAAACAAACCTATTGCAATTGCAATCAGATACAGCACTTCCGACCCTACAAAAATCGTGGATAGTATACGAGCTAATTGACGATCTTTTTCGTTATTAAAATTATTATTTTGAACCATATGAGTCTTGCCGTTTCCTCCATACATCATTACTCGTTTTTCTACATTCAGCTTTTTCTAAACGGATTGTAATCTTGACACCAACGTATGTAATTTTACATTCATATTCTTTGATCTAACAAGATTTTTTTTGCCAAAGTTCCGGTTAATGGAGATGGCAAAATAAACAAATAAATTAATTTTAATAAATAATAAAACTGCTAACAGAGTTTGCTCTTACAGGGAGTGCAATTCTTTTTTGGGGGTCAAAAGCAGATGTGTATGTGTACTCTTCTTTAATTTCAGTACCGGCTGCTTCATGAATAGTTGAAATATCATTAAAGAATATTTTTGGTCCCATGAAATCGGGTCCGTCCAGAATCCATCCGTTTATAATTCCGTTTAGATTTGTGTCCGCAATTTTTACAGATGCTGTTTTGGAATAATTATTTGGATTTACAATAATTAGAGAGACTCCCTTATCACTGAACTTTCCCGCATAGACATGAACATCGTAATTATTCTGAAATGATTCAACTAAGGTGTCTCCAAATTTTTTTGCAAAAAAGTAGAAAGAATAATATGCCGGGTATGGTGAATAGTCAGGAATTTCAGGATGATTTCTTGAAACAAAACCAAGATCACCGCCATTTTTCCACTCATTGGCAATATCCCACATTGCTGAAGCTGCAAATCCGTTTTTAATAAACTCCCCAAGGGCAGTTGCTATAATCAGTCCCGAGGCCAGTGTTATATTTAAAGGGTTTTGGGGATGAGTCAAATGATACTCTCCAAAAAATAACGGCATGGATTTTTTATCTGTATATTTTTCAAAAAGGCGGGTTAATTCCTCTTTATCCTCTTCTATTTGCAGATAATATTTTTTTATCTCAGAAGGCTTTGGTAAATTATTATTATCAAAAACATATTTAAAATAGTCATGGATATCTGCAAAATCCATATAACTGACGGCCTCTTTATTGGTTAAAAGATCCTTCATCCATTTTGTGGTTCCATCTTTTGTAAAATTAACAACTG
This sequence comes from Deltaproteobacteria bacterium, assembly GCA_016937935.1. GTDB lineage: Bacteria > Myxococcota_A > Polyangia > JAAYKL01 > JAAYKL01 > JAFGVO01. The sequence continues at coordinate 8,757 of JAFGVO010000074.1, forward strand.
CATTTGCACCCACAAAAATATCAGGATCAACATTTTTCATGGCTTTTGCAAATGCAATAAAATGTTCACCGTAGGTTTTTCCATCCACATGACCAATCTCCCAATCCCCGAAAACCTCGTTTCCCACCTCCCAGTATTTCACATTAAACGGCTCTTCAAATCCATCAAGGGTTCTTTTGCGGGCCCAGTCCACGCCTCCATTTATATTTTCACCATCATCATCTGCGTTACAATATTCAACCCAGTCTGCAGCGAGATTTGCTGCATTAATAAGGTTATCTTTACCCTGTAAATGACCATAACTTGAAAAACCGTGATTCACCACAATCATTGGCGTGGCATTTATCTCTTTTGTAAAAGATAGAAAATCACCGGTAACCGGAGCCCATGAAGGATCATGAATGTCAAGCCAGTTAAGAGGCTCACCATATTTGGGCATCTTCAAATCAAAGTGATATAAATCAGAAGTACTGCCCCCTGGCCATCTTAAAAGAGATACCCCGCAGGTTTTAAGCTTGTTTTTTAAGGTTTTATTTAAAAGAAACTCCTTGCCAAGCCATACTGCGCCGTTATTTCCAAAAAGTGATCTGGATATTTTTCTGATCTCGTTTTCAGGATTAATATTTATATTAAACTTATCACCACTTGCAACAGGAAGGCTATTCTCATTTAAAACCGGGAGTGGCGCGTTAATATTTTTATATTCAATATTGAAAGGTGTCGGGCTGACAACTTTATTTTCCAGACATACTGACTGATCAAAATCTGAATCTGATTTTTTATTACTACTGTTTTCTACAGTTTCATGAGAACTTGAGCATCCATTTAAAATAATAAAAATTAAGTAAATGATGTTGTGGATTGGAGTAAAAATCTTTTTCATGATCAGTTTCTATATTAATAGCAGTTTACAAAGGTTTATATCACGTGAATTTTTAAAAAGAATAAAAAAAAGCCCGAATCAGTGAGGCGACCGATTCGGGCCCGGCAAAAAAGGTTCATCGGGAGGAGAACCTTCTTAATAAATTAATCAAAATTAAGTTCCATAACTTCATGTTCTTTAAAATCATCACCGGATGTGTCAATTTCCATATACAAATCTCTCGCAAGATTATCCACGCTCAATTGAAAAGTTCCTACTCTACGACGTTCTGCAATTTCAAAATCCTGCCAGCTTTTAAATGATTCGATTGTCATATCTCTTCTCCTGTTTTATTGGTGATGTTTCGCTACCCTTGATTACAATGTAGGATAAAAACTCACACAAATCAAAAAAAGAGCATATTTTTTTTAAAAAAAATTTAACATCAAAAAAAGTCTAATAAAAACATAATCTTAAACCAGGACGGAGGCCCGGATTAATGGGGGGATGACTGGGGTTCAAGGGAAAATTTTAAGAATAGATCAACCGTCTAAAATAGCTTCTGGAAAGAAAAAATAAAAAAGGAGAGAGTGAAGAAACGTTTGTTAATTATTGAGTTGTCAAACAGAGGTCAAGTCTTATTACCGGGTGATCTTCTTTATATAAAAAATAATATATTCCGTAGGTTGAAAGAACTCTTTTTGTATAACCCCTTGTCTGGGAGTAAGGGATATTTTCAATAAAAAGATCAAGATCCATATCCTCTCTCTCTTTTTTCCATTTTAAAACGGCACCTTCTCCCGCATTGTAACCAGAAATAACAAGGGCCGGGTTTGAAAACATATTGTCAAGATAGGACAGGTAAGCTGTCCCGAGCTTAATATTTATCTCGGGCTTTTTCAGGTCTCTTTTAGAAATGTTATTTAATCCGACTCTTTTTCCCATTGCTTTTGCGGTTGGTAGAATTAGCTGCATCAGACCTGTTGCGTTGGCCCAGGACTCAATTTTTTCATTAAACCCGCTCTCTTCCCGCATAATGGCAAATATTAAAGATGGATCAATTTTTTGTTCAGCTGACTCAGCTTTTACGATTTCATCAAATGCCTCTGGATATGCGAGTGTCCAGATTTCATAATCCCCTCCTGTGGGGTATCGTCTGTCCCAATCATTTTTGCTTAATGATGTTAGCTCTTTAGAACTTGAAAATTTTCCCATATTTCTAAAAATAGCTGCTGCGGCTCTATGAATCTCCGGTCTGGAATCAGGCTTCATCAGAACAATTCTTAAAATCTTTTCACCCCTTGTCGTCAGGCCAAGTCTGACAAGTTCAACACCCAGGGCAAAATCTGAAGAGTGGTTTAAAAGCTCTGTTGAAATTTCGGAATAGTGTGAACTGTTTTTTGGTAGAAGCTCGTCAATCAGGCACTCTGCCCTGCTTTTATCAAGTTCATACATTCTGCTGTATGACAGGAGCATGTAATAAGAAAACGGTGATGTTGAAATAACATATTCAAAATGGGAGAGTGCTTCATCATTTTTTCCAAGGAGCTGTTCAACTCTTCCAAGCCAGTATCCCGACCTTCCCGCAGTGTACCAGTCTTCTTCAATAGGAAAAATATTATAATAGGAGGAGAGCAGATCTTCAGCCCGCTTTAAATCACCGTCATCCATGGCAAGTTTTGAACCCATCCACAACGCCTCACTACGCATATCTCCTTTTGGATAATCAACTGAAAGGGAGGCTATCATATTCATAAAAGTCTCTTTATCACCCAGGTTTAAATATGCCTTCGCACTGTGTAATCTGGCATCATCAGCATATGAATGTTCGGGAAAAAGCTCTTCAACCTTTTGAAACATTTCAATAGCTTCCTTGTACATTCCAGAAGAAATGTACTCCTTGCCTGATTTATAAAGAGATCTTATTTTGTAATATGGATATGAACACTCATTTGCAATTTCACTAAAAAGAGCAGCAGCTTTTTCATGGTCTCTTAAAAATGAGACAACTAAAGCATCTTCATATCGGGCGCTGCACTGTAATTTACCATTTTTGTGAGAGAGTTTAATGGCGCGTCTGTAGAATTTTTCTGCACTGGAATAATGCTTTTTAACCATAAAATCATGGGCTTTATCAAACAAATTTTGTGCTGCGGCAGATTCTTTTCTTTCTGATTTTTTTTCTAAACCCGCTCTCTTATATAAATCACCTGAACACTTGTTTGCCTCTGTTGTCCAATAGCTTGAAGGGTAGGATGCTTTTAGATGATTTAGAATCTGAACTGCCATTTTAGCCCTGTCATGTACAGGATCGAAGTTGCTGTTTTCAGTGGTGTCTAATGTGTCATCTGCTTCAAAATTTATTGGAGAATCAGCATCGAGATCTCCTTCGGGATTCTCAATTGGATTCTCATCGGGATTCTCATCTGGATCTTCATTTTCATCTAAATCGTCTGTAGAGGTTTCAGAAGGTATTGAGTCGGTTTGAGAGGATTCCTCACTCTTTTGTTGAACAGTCTGTTCTTTATCATTAGTTTGCGGAATTATTGGTTTATCCTTGTCAATAGCGCAAACAGAAGTGATTATTTTTGATTTTGCCTCAACAATACTCTCACAACCGGGCCACCTTGAAACTACCTGCTCATATGAGACAAGTGCATCATGAAAATTTTTATCCGCAAAATATGAGTCTGCAATAATCATTGATTTCTGACAGGAACCGGATTTTATGCGGCCGGCATAAGTAACTGCAAGGTTGTAATCTTTAATTTTAAAAGCAGAAAGGGCTGCTATTTCATATGCAATATCAGAAAGAACAGGTAATTCATCGGCCAAAGCCGGCATTTTTGTAAGTGAAGTGGCGGCATCCCCGGTATAATAAGCTAAATAAACAGCCATAAAACGGGCTCGCTTATTAATTTCAGGGTCCATAATATTTGCAGCAATCTTTTCAAATTCATGTTTTGCATCAGCAAGTCTGTTTTCATCAAGGGCTCTTGCTGCGGTTCCTCCCATAATTTTGACAAAGTACTGATCTATTGAAGTTATTGAAATCTTTTTATCTTTACTGATTTTTAACTGATCAGTTTTGAGGTTTTGATCAGTTGTGACAACTTGAGCTTTTGCGACTTTTTTATTTTTATGATCTCCCATAACTGCAGCACATGAGATTACGAAGATAAAAAAGATTAGATAAAATATTTTATTTAAAGTTAACATTGCAAGGTTTAAGTAACAGTCAAAGAGGGGAGTAATCAATTTTTTAATATAATTTTAGATATTTAAAAATCGCAAATAGTAAGAGATCTCCTCAAAACAAATATGTATTAAAAAATAGGCAAATTAAAAAAAGCCTGCTACTGTGCACACGTAAAAAATTTAATAACCTGTATATACAGGACTTATAAGGATGAAAGGAGTTTTTAATGTTTAAGAAAATAACGATTATCACAACTTTGACTCTACTTGTGTTGCTTGGTGTTTCTGCAACCGCACAGGCAGGGGCCACAATGGGCATGGGGGCAAAATTTGCCTGGGATAACTACAAAACTGCAATATTGGATTACGGTTCCAGTGAGGCAACTCCTGCAATGCGTTCAATAGATTATTCCAGCCCCAGATTTGGAGGGAATTTTCAGTTAGGCCTCCTTGAAAGACGCCTTGTTTTAGCCATTGATATGGATATGGGAATTTTCAGTAATACAATTTACCCGTTAACATCCGCAACTGCCGGAACTGATTATGAGACAAAAGTAAAATTTGTTAAATTTCAGATTGGAGTGGAAGCAAAATTTCACATCCTGCAGCCTGAAACCCACAAGGCAACTCCCTATCTGTTTTTAGGTCTTGGTAAAGCTTTTGGAAAAGCCTCTGCAGATGACCTTTATAATCCGGCAACTCAGCAACAAGTTGATGACTGGAATGCACAATTGAAAATGTACAGCAAACTTGCATCTCCATTTTATTTTCAGCTTGGCGTCGGTGCAGAGTTTTTTGCTGCTGATGCATTTAGCGTAGGTGCAGATATTTTTGGTTTCAGAATGGAAATTGCCAAAGCTGATGTGGGTTATTCAACAGATCCTGCATTTTCAGGTGTTCAGAAATATGTAAATTTTTACATGTACTCATCTTTGAATGTTAATTTTTCATTTGGCGGTGCAGCAGCAAAAGCTGAAGCGTCAGAGGAAGC
>JAFGVO010000075.1 GCA_016937935.1 Deltaproteobacteria bacterium
CTGCGGGGCTTCTTCTGTTTATGCGTGAAACAAAAATGGCTGTAATTGCCATGTTTCTGACTTTTCTGGGGGCCCTTGGACTTGGACTTCTGGCAGATGACACGGTGCTTCTTGTGGTATTTATTGTAATCTGGTCACTTGGGGACCACATTATTTTTACAATACAGGATCCAATAGGCTTAAAACTTGCTAAAGAGGGAAATGCGGGCAGACGTCTCGGGCAGCTTGGAGGGGCGAGAAATCTTGGAGTAATTACCGGGGTTGGAATCATGTACCTGATGGCAAAATTTCTTGGAAACCGCTACGACCTTTTTTACGCCCTGGCAGCCATGTTTGCCCTTGGAGCGGCCATTGCCTATGCATTACTAACAGTGGGAAAAGGTGAAATCCGCTCCAGTAAATTTGTATTTAAGAAGAAATACACAGTCTACTATTTAATAAGCGCACTTTTTGGTGTGAGAAAGCAGATCTTTTTAGCCTTTGGAGGGTGGGTTCTTGTTAAAATTTACAGTGTGGAAGTCTCAACAATTGCCCTGCTCTATTTTATTGCATCAGTACTTGGAGTTGTAGTCAGACCACTTTTAGGTGATGTGATTGACTGGTTTGGAGAAAGAATTGTTCTTGCCACGGACGAAATTCTGTTAATTTTAATCTGTTTAACATACGCCTTTGCAGGGGATATGTTCAGCCACGACACCGCAAAATATGTTTTGTACGGAGCATACATTCTGGACAGCACTCTTTTTGCCCTTAGAATTGCCCGAAACACCTATCTTAAAAAAATCGCGGATAACCCAAAAGAGATAACCCCAACAATCGCTCTTGGTGTAACAATTGATCACGTTGTGGCAATGAGTCTTCCCGTATTGTCGGGATATATCTGGGCACAGGCCGGATTCAGGTGGGTATTTATACTTGCTGCGACAATTGCTGTAGTCGGATTTTTTATCTGTCTGCAGATTAAAATACCCGAAAAGGCATTAAAACCAGAGTAATTATTGTCAAACACCTCTCTTTTTTATAATACTTCAAATACCAATGACCAAAATCAAACCTCACAGTCTAAAAGCCTGGATTCTTGCATCAAGACCCAAAACACTTCCTGTGGGGGCTGCCCCGATTATTGCCGGAGGAACACTTGGATACATTACAGGCAGTTTTAATCAAACCGCTTTTTTCTTCTCCCTTTTAACTGCCCTGCTTCTGCAGATTATCTCAAACCTTGCAAATGACCTCTTTGATTTTAAAAAAGGGGCGGATAAAAACAGAAAAGGCCCGTTAAGAGTTACAGCGTCAGGGCTTGTCAGCGAAAAAAATATGACTGTTGCAATAGTTTTATTTACCCTGCTGGCACTTTTATCGGGAAGCTTCCTTGTTTATATTGGAGGCATTGCTTTTGCGATTTTAGGACTATTTGCGGTTTTAAGCGCCATTGCATATACCGCCGGCCCCTACCCTCTTGGTTATAACGGTCTTGGGGACATTTTTGTTCTGATTTTCTTTGGTCCTGTTGCTGTTTCAGGCACACAATATTTAACATCCGGCACCATAACTTTTATTGCCATTCCAGTTTCAATATCAATTGGGCTCCTTGCTGCAAATGTGCTGGCTGTAAACAATATCAGAGATTTAAATGAAGACATAATATCAGGAAAAAAAACACTGGTTGTACGTTTTGGACTAAAAGAGGGTTATTATCAATTTGTTTTCTCGTTGTTGATTGCCTACGGCACCCCGGTATTTTTATCTTTTCATTTAAAATCCATTTACCCTCTTTTGCCTCTGGCTCTTGTTATTCTCTCTTTTAATCATGCAAAAAAACTTCTCCGGGCAAAAACAGCAACTCAGTACAACATACTTCTTGCGAAGAACTCTTTAATGACAGTTATTTACGCAATTATAACAAGTATTTCACTGATACTTGCAACATTGCCCTGAAGTTGTTAAATTTTGCACATGAAACAAACTATAAAATTTATTATTATTTCACTTTTAATAATTGCCTGTTCAAAACAAAAAAATATGACAAACCCAACACAAAATACAAATATAAAAACAGAAATTCCACCATCCGCAGAGATCGTTTTTAAAGGCTCACTAAAAGGCAATTTAACTGACATAAACATATGCGGTTTTACAAAAGATCCTCTTTACGGAAAACCAGACTCTGACGGTCTTAAAACTGTAAATCCATATAACAGTTATATACTTTATACAGGCAGGATAAACTGTTCCAATCCAAAAGAGCTTACTTTTTCACTTCCTGCAGTCACTATTAAGGCGGGTTTTACAGGAACTTCCATTGAGCTTCTTTTAAAAGATTTTGCAACAATTCGTACTGATGCAACAATTAATCATTACCAGATTTCAATTGATGACAACGCACCCTTTGATTTAATACCTGAAAGCACCATTACAAATTACCCTCTTGCAAAAAACCTCTCCCCGGGAAAACACACAATTGAGATTGGAAAAAAGAGCGAAGGCTTAATGTCTGGTGATGCGGTAATGGGTAAAGGTGCCTTTATGGGGTTTAAAATTGACGGGGATGCTGCACTTTATAAAATCCCTGCCCTTCCAAACACAATGGAGTTTATCGGAGACTCTGTTACCTGCGGATACGGCAATGAAATATCTGTTGAAAACCCGGATAATTATCACTTTACAACAGCAAAATCCAACGCCCTTTTATCTTATGGGGCAATTACCGCAAAACGTCTGAATGCCCGCTACAGTGCTGTTGCAATATCAGGAAGAGGACTCATAAGAAACAACGAGGGGTTTGATGCCCCCCTAATTCCGGAGATTTACCTATCAACAATCCCGGAAGATATTAATGACAAAGAGTGGGATATTAAAAACTACACCCCGGAGGTTATTGTTATAAATCTTGGAACCAACGATTTTTCAGAAGGTATAATAGAGAGTGAATCCCTTGATGCATTTTCAAAACGATTTACAGATGCATACATAACTTTTGTTGACAGGCTGCGCTCATATTATCCAAATGCGGCAATAGTTATAGCTTTAGGACCAATGATGAGCGATTTCTATCCCGAAGGCTATGACGCTTTAACAAGAGCAAAAAAATGCGTTACAGATACCGCTGACCATTTTAATAAAAAAGGGGACAATAACGTTTATAAACTCTTCTTTGATCTCCAGAGCGGACCCTATGGAGAGGACTGGCACCCGACAGTTGAAACCCACAGGCAGATGTCTAAAACCCTGATTAAATTTTTAAAAGACATAGGCATCTTTTGAGTCAACAGTCTAAACAGATAACTATTGAAAATATCAATATTGCTAAAAGTTTTATTACTAAAAGCAATAAAAGCTTTTTGATAAAAATATCTTATGACAACTTTGACGGATACGGTGAAGCAACGCCTTTTATGGAGTACACGGGCGCTACAGTTGAAACATATGAACTGTTTTACAAAGAGTGCACAACATTTTTAATAAACAGGCAATTTGAAAATATTACTCACATAATAGAGTTGGTTGAAAATTTAAAAACATTGGATGGCTGCTCATCACCGGCTCTTTTTGCAGTTGAAACAGCGATGGTTGATCTGTATTGCAAAGTTAATAATATTCCTTTTTACAAAGCCCTTAAAAAGGGCGACAGTTCAACTTTTAACAAAATTGAAATTAACTCTCTTTTAACAGTTGATGACTCCATAAAAAGAATTGAGAGTCTGCTGAAAAAAGGGGTCACCGCTTTTAAAATTAAAACTGGCAGAGCCCCATTAGATAGAGAAATTGAATTTTTAACTATGTTCAGAAAAACAGCCGGAGAAAAGTCACTGTTAAGACTTGATGCAAACCTCATGATAAAAGAGAATGAATTACAGTCACGCCTCCTTGCATATGAAAAATTCAATCCTGAGTTCATAGAAGAGCCCGCAGATTTAAACTATATTTTAAATAACTCACAACTGTTTAACATTCCTGTTGCAGCAGATGAAAGTTTAAAAAACATATCAGTAAATGAGTTGAATAATTTATTAAAAACATACCCTGTCGTTGTTGTAAAACCGGCATTCCATGGACTGTTTAAAGCTTTGCAGATTGCAGACATTGCTCAAAAAGCGGGAGTAAAAGTTGCAGTAACCCATATGATGGACGGCCCGGTTGCTATTGCAGGGGCAGCCCATTTTGCATTTGCCTTAAACTCACGACCTCTTAGTTGCGGACTCTATCCCCATGATAATCTTAAAAAAGTTCCTGAGACAAAACTGTTTAATGAACTTTTTACAGGACACGCAACCCTTCCAAAAACTTCAGGTCTTGGGCTCGACAACTTCATAAATAAAGAGGGATATTTTAAATGAGATTGTCAAGGTTAAGCATTTTTGAAGCCGCAAAACAGTGGCCACGCAAAACATTTATTATCTTTAATGATGTTCAATACACATTTAGTGACATGGCCAACCTTGTAACAAAAAAAATAGAGTCAAAAGATTTTACAAACCCTCTTGTTTTAACCGCCTGTCCAACAATTGAAACAGTAACAGCAATACTTGCTGCACTTGAAAAAGAGATACTTTTAACCCTTTTGGGACAATCTGAAACAGAAGATTTTGTTAAAAATGCTAAACTTGAAACATTAAAAAACTTTGATCAAAAATCAACGGGAGTAATGCTTTTTACATCGGGCACCACATCAAAGCCAAAGGGAATACTGTTAACCCGTAAAACACTTATGGCATCGGCTGCTGCAAGCGAAAAAAGAGTGGGATTTATTGAAGATGACCGATGGATATTGTCACTTCCAATAAATCACGCTGGAGGCCTTTCAATAATTACAAGAACTCTAATTGCCGGCAAAACAGTTATTTTAACAAATGGATTCAAACCTGAAACCATTTTAAAAGTTATAAATGATAACAGGGCAACAATGTTTTCGGCAGTACCCCAAATGGTAAAAAAGATTCTCGAAATTGATAACCAGAACCTTTTAAGCCGCCTCCGTGTGCTTCTTATTGGAGGGGCATTTACACCTTTAGATATTATTGAAGAGTGCATAAAAAAAAATATCCGGGCATTTATAACCTACGGAATGACAGAGACAGCATCACAGGTTGCAACATCATCAGTTAAAGATATTAACATAAAAAATGGAGAACTGTGGCTGGAGCCCCTCCATGGTATTGAGATAAACATAATTGACAACAACAATCGACCCCTGCCGGATGGAGAGCCCGGGATAATATCAGTCAAAGGTCAAATAGTTTCAAATGAGTTAATAACAAACGACATCGGCATTTATAAAAACAACAGACTTAAAATATTGGGCCGTAAAGACAACGTAATAATTTCAGGAGGAGAAAACATTCACCCCGAATATATTGAACAGACATTATTAAAATATGAAGATATTGAAGACGCAATAGTATTTTCAATTAAAGACAATAAATGGGGAGAAGCAGTCTCAATTGCCCTCCAGATAAAAGACCCGAAAATATTTAATCCCGAAAATTTCAGACAATTCTGCAAAAACAACCTCCCCTCCTACGCAAAACCAAAATACTACAACCTGACCGACAAATTCCACAAACTCCCAAACAACAAAAACAACCGCCTGGAAATAATAAAACAGGCAAAAAACAACCTCCAGCTTTTGTAATTTAACCACCCAATTCAGGACGGAGGCCATCCAATCCGTTTCAGACCGTTTCAGGACGGAGGCCATTCAGACATTTTCAGACCGTTTCAGGACGGAGGCCATTAAAGTTAACTATTCCAATCATTTACAAACGGAGGCCATTCAGACCATTTCAGGACGGAGGCCATTCAGGCCGTTTCAGGACGGAGGCCATTCAGACATTTTCAGACCGTTTCAGGACGGAGGCCATTCAGACCGTTTCAGGACGGAGGCCATTCAGACATTTTCAGACCGTTTCAGGACGGAGGCTCTTTTTATATTTGGGGGATTTATGAACTGAGAAGGTCGGTTGGGAGTTTTATTATCTTCTGTAGTAAACTGCCGGGGGTGGAGGGGCAAACTGGGGGTCGCTGTTTTTTGGAAATGGGTCCGGACAGGGAACTGGTCTTGGGGCTGGTCTTGTTATTACGCCTTTTGCAAGTAATCCTTTATAGCTGTCGTAATAGATTGCCATTTTGCCTTTTGGACTTTTTGAACTTCTTACAAATGTTGTGCTGCTTGTGGGTGAATATCCCTGACTTCCGTATCCTGTACCAAGCTGCTGTTCGCTTTTATCTTCATCTTCATAGGCATCGTCATAGGCTGCTCCGTCATAAGAAGAACTTGCTCCACTTGCACTTCTTTCATATGAAGGAGCGCTTGAAGGGGCCGGGGCTTTTTTGGATTTTGCATAACCGGTTCCAAGGCCTCTTTTGGGATAAACAGCAACGGGAGCTCTGCGCCTTGGTATCCGTTTTACTTTTTCTTCAAATACTGCAACCCCTATTACTCCTACATTTTGAGGTGTTCCCATTCTGGAAGAGTAGGAGTTGTCTGAATCTGTAAAGAAAAATCTGGCTACATTCTGCCACGATGTTCTAAACCCTTCTATTAATACTGAACTGTAGGGTGAAATTACGTATCCTCTGCTGTTTTCATAATTTCCCACACTACCCGAAATTACATCTCTGCCGTCAACTGTTACTACAGCCTCAACCCTGGCATTTGAATTATTGTAAACTCTGATTGAGTATTCCATATTATTTTCACCAACAACATATGCATACCCTTTGTGGTAAAGAACAGGCAGAACCCCGCTGTCCGCCTCAAGCTCAACAAAGTATTTTCCGTTTTGTGAACTGTCATTTACTCCGGCTGTTACACATGATGATATTAATATTGATATTAATGTAATTACTAAAAATGCCAATGTACTCTTTTTCATAACGCTACCCCTTATTTTGGTTTTTTTTTTGCATCCTGTACTCTTGTACGAGCCAAAAACAAAAAGGATCTGCGGATGCTTTTTTTTATTGATGAAATTTTAAAGATATTGACTTGTCTGCAAACCATGACATAACATCACCCCATTATGAGAGTATTAAATTCAACAATTAAAACAATTTTATCAATTATCCCTTTTGTAATTTTTACCGCATGCTGGGACACTCCCATGCACGTCTATGACGATGACGGGTTTACCCCTTCAGACACAAATGCAACTGATGCGGACACAGTAACTGTGGACTCTGATACTGATGATTCTGACACTGCGGATTCTGAAACTGCGGATTCTGAAACTGACAATGATGTAAACAACTCACTTCTGTCTGCGGAGTGGCAGGGTTTTGGAACTGCATGCACAGATGTGTCTGACTGCGACGGATACCCCTCTAATGAAAAACGCTGTATTACTCAGGTTATGGGACTCATAAAATCTCCGGGGGGCTATTGCACTGCATGTTGTAATGAAGAAAACCGAAAAGATGCCTGCGGCCCTGGAATTGACTGTGTGGGTGCAAACAACGCCTATCTCGTATGCCTTGCCAGATGTAAAACTGATGCGGACTGCAGAACAGATGATAATTATGAGTGTCGAAGCATCTATTATCTTGATTCTGTTCTGACAGATAAATACTGTATGCCCGATGAGGCGCACATGACTCCCGATCCATCTGACACCAACGAAATGACGTGTCCATGGCCATGGGTTAAATAAACATTTAAGGTTACGGAGAAAAATTGAACAATCAAAGAACAGTTGAACATGATTTATGGTACACAGCCGAGGCTGATGACCCCATGACCGCAAGAAGAGCCGCTGAATCTTTTAGTGCCAAACTTGCAAAACTTGAAGGTCTTAAAACATTTCCCGCTGTTGCCCAGAAGGTCTTGTCAATTTTCTCAAATCCAAACTACAAAATAAGAGATATTGTAACTGTCATTCAGGATGACCCTGCACTTGCGGCCTCTGTGATAAAAGTGGCAAACTCACCTCTTTTTGCTCCAATAAAACCAATTAACGATATCCAGAATGCCATTGTAAGGCTTGGTGCCAAAGAGATAAGAGATGTGGTTCTTGGTGTGGCAACAATGTCACTTTTTTCAGGTTCGGACAAATTAGGAACCATGGTGAGAGATCACTGCGCATCAACTTCTGCGGTAATAAATTTCTTTGCAAAACAAACCGGTATTAAAGAGACAGGATGGCTCTTTTTAGGTGCTCTGCTCCATGACATCGGCAAACTTTTAATGATGGAATCATTAGAAATGGATTACACGTCAATTGATGAAAATGAATTTAACAACCCTTTTAAAATCCATAAACTCGAACGGGTACGCCTTGGTTACGACCACGCAACACTCGCGGCACACGTAATATTGTCATGGAACTTTGACAGACAGATAGCCAGACTGATTGCATGGCATCACGATCCAGGCAAAGCAGCAAACGACCCAAAAATGTCACAGGCCGTGGCACTTTTAAGACTCTCGGATTTTACCGCCTACCAGCTTTTACACAAAGCCGACCCAAAAAGCGAAAACTTTTTACAACTGTTTGACCCTGTTGAACCGGAGCTGGAACTGCTAAATTTAAAAAAAGAATTCTTGCCTAAATGGTGGGATGATATTCAATTTCACAATGAGTCCACCCTATCTGTCTTTTTAAGCTAACCATTTTTTTAATAAGAGTTGTTGTATTGAAGAAGGTAATATTGTAGGTGACTTTGATAAGGGAGTTAATTATCACATGATTTTTATTACAAATATTGGAATTCAACACGGCTCGCAGATTGTTTTTAAAAACGCATCTTTCAAAATTCTCGAAGGTGACAGAATCGGTATTGTGGGGGCTAACGGTGCGGGCAAGAGTACGGTTTTCAGATTGATAAATGGTGATGAGACTCCTGATTACGGAGAGATTTCAAAAAGCAAAAAGACTGTGATTGGCTATTTTTCCCAGGAAACCGGTGATATGAAGGGAAGAAGCGCCCTCGCAGAGGTCATGGCAGTAGCAGAAGATGTGACTCGTCTCGGCATTGAAATAAAAGAGATGGAACACGCAATGTCAACCCCTCTTAATGATGACGAAATGGCTGACCTACTTGTCAGGTACGGTGATGCTGTAGAGTCCTTTGAACACCAGGGCGGCTACGATCTGGAATCTAGAGCCCAGGCGGTTTTAACAGGCCTTGGAATTGGTCCGGACGACTACAATCGTCAGGTTGAAACATTCAGCGGCGGATGGAAAATGAGAATTGCCCTGGCAAGAATCCTCACTCTTAACCCGGATGTTCTGCTTCTTGACGAGCCTACAAATCACCTTGATATTGAATCTATTATCTGGCTTGAAAACTGGCTTTCCACCGAGTTTAAAGGTGCTCTGGCAATGACAAGCCATGACAGGGAGTTTTTAAACCGGTCGATTAAAACTGTTGCAGTAGTTGAAAACATGACAATTACAACCTACAGTGGAAACTTTGATTTTTACCTTGAACAAAGCAGTATCAGACGGGAGCAGCTCCTTGCGTCCCACAAAAGACAGCAGGATATGATGGCAAAAGATGAGGCATTTATTGCTAAATTTAAAGCGAGAGTTTCCCATGCTGCCCAGGTCCAGTCACGAGTAAAAAAACTGGAAAAAATTGAGAAGATCGAAATTCCTCCGGACCAGAAAAGAGTTAAATTTGAATTTCCTAATCCACCGAGAAGCGGGGACGATGTTCTTAGACTTGAAGATCTCGGGAAAGTCTGGAGGGATGAAAACGGGGACAAGTCTGTATTTGGCGGCCTTAACGGTCTTGTAAAAAGAGGTGAAAAAGTTGCAATTACAGGAATTAACGGCGCCGGAAAATCTACTCTGCTAAAAGTTATTGCCAGTAAAACAGAGCCAACTACCGGCACAATGACTCTTGGAGCAAATATTTCAATAGGATATTTCAGCCAGCATGCAATGGATATTTTATCCCCTGATAAAACAGTTTTTGAGACTGTTTATGAAGCCCTGCCTGAAGCATCAATTGGAAGTGTCAGAAGTCTTTGCGGCGCTTTTCTTTTTAGAGGCGATGAGGCTGATAAAAAGATATCTGCACTCTCAGGAGGCGAAAAAAGCCGCGTGGTCCTTGCGACAATATTGGCCAGACCTCACAATTTTCTAATATTTGATGAGCCCACAAATCACCTTGACATGGAATCAAGGGAAATTCTCCTTGAAGCACTGATAAATTTTCAGGGCACTGTACTTATTGTAAGCCATGATCGTCACTTTTTAAAATCACTTGCCACACGAGTCTTTGAAATTGATCACGGAAACATGAATATTTTTGAAGGTAGCTACACCTATTATCTGGATAAAACAGAACATCCAGAAGTTAATCCCTCTAATTCATAAAAATGTTATTCAAGATGCCCC
>JAFGVO010000076.1 GCA_016937935.1 Deltaproteobacteria bacterium
ATAAAAGATTTTGAAAAGTGGTCAAACGTTATCCTTGATAGAATTGATAAAAATATGAAGGAGCTTGGTTATACTAAAATAACTGAAGATATTGAGAGTGCGGATGTTGTTCTGGCTGCAGGAGTTGTAGCCTCTGAAAGCTGGCAGTATTACGGATACTACTACTGGTGGGGATGGAGTGGCTATTACTATTATTATCCCAGTTATGTTTATGCGATTGATATGTCTTACGGCAGTGTAATGATTACCATGATAGATCCCCATGAAACATCAAAACCTGACACCGATATTCTTGACACTGATTATGATAGTGACGGAAACGAAGATATGGTTTACGAGCCTGTCTGGACAAGTGGGATAATAAGTCTGTTTTCAAGTATTACCGAAAAAAAGGTAAACAGTAAAATTGATCAGGCATTTGACCAGTCACCATACCTTAAAGTTAACTGAGGAATTATGATGAATATTAAAAGTAAAAAAATAATTAAAATACAGATGGCTCAAATTTTTGCTGTAATCTTTTTAATCTCAATGATTTCTGCTGCAGAGGAAAAAACGGTTGCGGAAGGTGTTAAAACTGAGCAGAAGTCTGAGCCAGCCCCAAAGACTCCCAAAGATAATCCAGATGTTGTAAAGACAGATGAGGTAACTGTTGAAAAAACAGATCCAGCTGTAACAAAGGAACCCGCGTCTACACCTGCCCCCGGGGTAAAAGCTGATGAAACAACTGAAGCTGCACCAACTGCTGAAGGGATTGCACCAGTTGACCCTGCAGTAAATACAGAAGCGGAAATTCCATCAGACACAGCTGTTGAAGAAAAAACTGCTGTTGAAGAAAAAGTTGCAGAAGAACCTGTAAAAACAGAGGAAAAAACAACTGCAACTATTGAAGGCGGTGATGATACGTCTGTAGAAAAAGATAATAGTGAGAGCACTGAAGCTGGTAATGATGAAAATCTTCCCACAAGGCATATGTTTATTATCGCATACAGCATGGCTGTTCCCTTTGGAGCCACAAAGGATTTTGCAGACGCTTTTAGTGCAAGGGGAATGGGTTTTGAATATCGCTTTCACTTTACTCCCAGTATCGCTGCAGGTATTCTTTTTGACTGGCAGTCCTTTGAGAAAAAGGAGTCAGGTACATCTGTAAAAGGTAATATCACAATAGACGGAACAAGAATAAATGTTCTTGAAGCAATGCCGGTTTCAGCCACTATTGTTTACAATATCAAACCTGTTAACAGTAAGGTTGTTCCTTTTGCGGCTCTTGATGTTGGAGCTTATAAGTTATGGAAAAGTATAAACTACGGCTGGACAAGTTTTACAGATGACGAGTGGCATTTTGGACTTGCTCCAAAACTTGGTGTTATTTTTTCGCTGGCAAAGATTCCTGTATATCTGGCAGCAAAATTTAACATTCTTATGAAGACAAAAGCATATGAGGATAATTACTATCTGGGTATTCAGCTTGGTATTGCTCTTAAACGTTAATTCCGGAAGTTTTTAATTTAAATACGAGAGGTGAGATATGCATATTCAGACAAAATATCAGGGTAATTTCAGGTTTGCAAGTGGAGATGGGGATGGTGCTGTAACAATAGATGGTGCCAAAGAAATGGGTGGGCTGGGGATTGCACCAACACCTAAATCACTGCTTCTTTACGGTCTGGCAGGTTGTACAGGTCTTGATATTGTTACAATTTTGCAGAAGAAAAAAGTTGAGTATGATAGCTTTGAAATTGATATTAAAGCGGAGCAGACAAATACCCATCCAAAAATATTTAAAACAATTGAAATAATTTTTAAATTTGCAGGTAAAGAAGAAGATCGCCAGACAATTGAAAAGGCTATAAAATTGTCTGAAAAACAGTTTTGCGGAGTTACTGCAATGCTTTCAAAATCTGCCCGGATAACCTGGACCCTCGAAATTTTATAATTAATCTTATTTTTATTTACAGATGTTTGTTAATAGCTTCTTTCCAGGCTGCAAAGGTCTCTTTGTTTTTATAGGCATCAACTGCGATTTTAGCGGCGCTGCGTCCTCCATTGCACAGTTTCCAGTCAATCCAGGACCATTTGGGCGAGCTTGGCATTACTGCAACTCGCTTTCCTGCTTCTTTTTTTATCATTGAAAGGCGCTCTTTTAAATCTTTAATCTCAAACATCTCTGCATTGCAAAGAGGGGTATTGGGCTTTGGTACAAAAGATTGAACAGCAACTGAGATGCTTATTATTTTTGACAGTTCAAGGAGCAGTTTTGTAAACTCTTTTACATCATCAAAAGTTTCATCTGGAAGACCAACCATTGAATATATTTTCATACCCTGGAGACCTGTTTTTTTAGCAAGGAGTGCCGCATTTATAAGGTCTTCATCTTTTATACCTTTTTTTATGTTATCCCTTATGGATTGAGATGAACCGTCCGCTGCAACAGTAAGTCTTTGAAGGCCTCCTTTTTTTAGAAGCATTAAAAGATTTTCTGTTATTCTGTCTGCTCTCATGCTTGAAAGACTCACTCTTTTATTTTGCAAAACAATTTTTTCAACGATCTCTTCAAGAGCCGGATGATCAGTTACTGCAGCCCCTACAAGGCCAACACCCGTGGCTTCATCCGGAATAAGTGGTATCAGATTCTCTATGTCAACAAAACGGTATTTTCCGGTTCCTGCAAGAAGACAGAACTGGCACCTGTGAGGGCACCCTCGTGCAATCTCAATTAAAAATAGATCTTTCAACGCCGCATTTTTTGACCATGTGGCACCAAAAGCAGGCAGAGAGCTTTTAGGTACCTGATAGATTTCAGGTCCGGTCTCATCTTTTGTAACCCAGATTCCATGTTGAGAGTTTTCTAAAATCTGGAGAAATTCATTCTTATCCCGGGACTCTTTAAGGGCGCTTCCAATTATGACAAGAGCCTCTTCAGCCTCACCGGCCACGATAACATCTGCAAAAGGTGCAGCCATTTTGGCATCTACAAGAGTAAGAGGTCCTCCAATAACTACCGGTGGAAACCTGTCATTTCTATCCTCTGCAAAAAAGGGAATGTTTGCTGCATGGAGAAGAGCGGCAACTTTAGCCAGGTCTGTTTCACAGGCAACGGAAAATGCAACCATATCAAAACTGGAGACAGGCCTGTCCCCTTCTACTGTTTTAATTTCACGATTTGTATATGTATCTAAAAAGAAACGTTCACAGACAATATTGTCAATATTATTAAGAGTTCTGTAAACTGTCTGAAACCCAAGTGATGATGCTCCCACACTGTATGGTGCCGGATATCCAAGGGCGATTGTAAAGGAGCCCTTTTTTAGAATGGTTCCTTTTTCATCTTTTAAAATTTCACTGTTTAAAAAAACTTTTGATTTTGAAGCCATATTTAAAGCTGTTTTTTATATCTTTTAACAGCAGTAAAAAGAGGCTGTAAAAGACTTTGACCTTTGTTTACAGCATAATCAGTAATGGCATAAAGTCTAATTTTAAGTTGTGGAGAGACTTTTAACGGGATCTTTTTTATTATAGGTTTTACTCTATTAAAAAGTATATATGACTTATTTAGAAATATTAAAAGATAGGGATGAAAATATTTAATATAGAAATCTCTCGCATCATCAACAGGAGTTTTTTTCCACTCACTAACATCTATATCTTCATCTTCAACAGACTCAAATGATTGATCCATTTTGGGATTTGATATTTCAACCATGGGATCATTCGTATAGTCATCCATCCCGTCAGTTGTATTTTCAGACATATAGTCAGGAAGATCCGTAGCAAATGCAGAAAGATCAGGCTCTTCATTTTTTACCGGAAAAGGGTTCTTAACAATTTTTGTATTTAAATATTTTTTATCAAGAAGTTTAAAAGTTACATTAATTGTTCCGTCATCCTGAATATCGCCAATTTCAAAAATTCTGGATTCCTCTTCCGTAAGACCCATATGAAGAGTGACTTTTTTGCCTTCTTTAAGAAATATTTTTCTATCCACTATTTTATTGGCCACTATTTTATTGGCTACAGGATTATTTGCAAAAAGTGATTTAACAGCAATAGTCTTTTTAAAACTGAGCTCTTCATTATGACGGCTCTTTGCTAAAGAGTCAGGTCTTTTGCGTGGTTTCTGTTTTGGGGGATCCATTCCAAGCATGAGGCCAACATGAATACCTTTTCCAGGGGGAAGTTCATTTGTCCAGGCAACGGTACCAAAACTTTCAACGGGTTTCTGTTTTTCATCCCAGATTAGTTTTACCATAACATTAGATCCGGGAGGAGGAGCACCATTCAGAGATGCCCTGAGCCCTCCGTCTGAAACGTCAGAAGTAAAGCCTTTGTACTGCATTCCGCTGTCAAGGCAGTTTAGAACAAGCTCTCTTGAGACTTTAGATCTTTTTTTCTCTATACGTTTTTCGGTTTCCATATTGTGCACCTTTTATGTAAAATATCGCCACTGTGGTATTTTGTACTACACAAAACTACATTGGTCAAATTTAATACTTTTTCCCTTAAAGATGCGGATTTTTCAGCTGTTTAGTGCAGGAGGTGCAATTACTGCATCTTTTTAGCCTGTTTTTGGAAAATATGTCTTGAAACGGACCGATTTATGTTTTGGCACGTTACTTGAAATAACTCTTTGCAGAACGGGTCAGAAAAAAGAAATTATAAATTTCAATAACAAGGAGAAAAACAATGAAACGCACAAAATTAACAATCGCAATAGTAACAACAATGTTGGCAGCCGCATTTGCATTAACAGTATCAGCAGGAGAAAGACATCACAGAGGTAACAGAGGAGGAGATGGTGAGGGTCGTATGGGCAAAATGGCTGAAAAATTGAATCTTACTGACAAGCAGAAAGCAGAGATGAAAAAGATTGCTGATTCAAACAAGAAAAACGACATGGCAAACAGGGATAAATTAAAAGATCTGCAAAAGAAAATGCACGCTGCCTGGGGTGTTGAAAATCCGAATAAAACAGAGATTATAGCTCTTCACAAACAGATTAACACTTTAAAGGGCAAAATTGGAGAGAGCAGAATAAATACAAGATTTGAAATGGCAAAAGTTCTTACAACAGAACAAAAAAAGAAAGCCGCAGCATTAAAAGCGGAACGTAAAGACAGAAAAGCAGACAGGGGCGAAAAAGGCAAAAGGGGTGAAAGGGGTCAAAGAGGAGAAAAAGGACCAGGAGCGGATAACGGTCAATTCTCAGGCAACGGAAATCACGGACAGCACTACGCTTGTAACAATAATGGAGAAAAACAAAATAAGGGTAAAAAAGGAAATAGAGGGAATAGACAGAGCAAACAAAAAGTAGAAAAAATGTAATCCCAAAAAGCCTCCCATAAAATAATCCCCAAAAAACAAAATCCAGGACCTCCCAAAACTTCCTTAAGAAAACCAAAACTCAAACCAAAACTCAAACCTTGATTTGTACACACAAAAGATGTACAATAATATTATGAAATTTGAATGGGATCCTGATAAAAATGAAAAAT